>CAIXIX010000547.1 GCA_903919615.1 uncultured Chthonomonas sp. | reverse complement strand
CTATATCGAAGTGGGCCAGATCATTATATCAAAACCATCCCTTTCGTGGACATCAACAAATAGGCTCAGATGCAATGGCTCAAGTATTCTAGGAAACATATAGGCGAACGAGTCATGTGGGCGACGTTCTTCTAGCTCGCCAACAGGAGTTGGTACAGTATTAATTCTGCGTCCTGATAACGCTCCAAATCGAGTTATACCTAACATAAGAGCGGCACACACGAAAGCGATAATAGTCGGTGCACGGCACAGCAGCTTGAGCTTTGAACGATAAGTATCCCGCGTGATATCGGAAAGCAGTCTGTTCAGGTATTCAATATTCCTTGAAAGAGTGGCCTTTGCGACACGTTGGAAAGTCCACCAATAAAACACTAAACAACTGATTATTGCAATCTGGGCGACAGTACCTTTCCATTCGTGCGCGGCTAGGTATCGGCCCCACAGGGGTACAACGGAAATCGGAATAACTGTGTAGATCAAATGTGTGAACAAATGGCGTTGTGTAGTCGCTAGAGCTTGCGGCCTATTTGCTAGTCTCGCAAAATACCTGCGGACTATGTTGGTCGCCATCCAAGGGTAAGACTTCTGGTCCAGGGTCAGGCCGTCTGGAAACACTGCTGGCAAACTTGCAATTACTTCCCAGAGCTTCTGCATGTAAAACAGCAACGCAAGGTAATTAACGAGCACAAGCATTGGTCCGATCAAGAACAGCATAGAGATCGGTACTTCAGCATTCAAGAAGGGTATGGTGGCCGTGCTGGAGTTCAGCACTAGCTGCTGATCTGTCGTTTTTAGTGACATCAAAAGTATCACAGCATCGCCAGTTATCAACGTGATATAGAGTCCGCCAGCGTTTTTGCACAGTTCCGTGACGTTTGCCAGAGCAGGGAACCCGCTCACGGAATCAGGGAGGATTGCTTCGCTCAGATCAGCGCCGCTCAACGGGAAAAAGCCGCTAGTTGACTTGCTGGGCACAAGGCCAGTGCAACCTGACAAGTCAGCATCGGTTAGGTCCGTGTCCCACAAGATCACCCCGTGAAGGTCCGCGCCTTTCAGATTTGTGCCTCGCAGGTCGGCATATCGCAGGTTGGCACTGATTCTTGCTTCGCGAAGATCCAAACCATGAAGATCCGCTCCGCTCTGAATATCATTACCTCTAAGGTCATCATCAAGAACAAGGCGCTCACCATCTTGATGCTCGCTTTCGAGCCAAATACGGTGCCGTTCTAATCTGTCAGGATCGATAGTTGGCCTCTTAGGTTGTGTGGTCGCGGACACTTCCTCGGTTGTCATCTCAACTCCTGATAATATCATGTTCTCAGCAGGCAGTACTGGTTTGCCCCTGCCGATACAGTGCATGTTTGTTCGGCTGCAGTTAACTGCACTCCTTCTGAACCATTCAGTACAGCATAGCCAATAATATAACAACCCCTTATTGAGCGGCGCGTGCCCATCGATGCATCCGAGCATTCACCACCTTTAAATTCTGTGAAGCCACGTCGATACCCCGCACTTCATTGCGCCAACGGAGCCATTTTCACGCTCAGTTATCAACGAGCTATCAGCAAACTATCAATGAACTATCAGCATTTTAGCCTTATGGATGCATTGCTGATCCCGCTGCACCTAGCTGAAGCCGTCTGGCAATCGGCAGAGCCGCGAGAGACATGAAATTGCCCGCAAGACGATATGTCGCTGCGGGCTAGGTGATGGTGTACAGCTTTACAGAATGCGATCTTTATCGTTTCTGATGAGCCTCCAAATCGTCGGCCCCGTAACCAGAACAGAGACTATTATAAAAAGCTCGCGTCCGAGTTGGTCCCACATGCCGAACACGCTCCAGAGCCAGTAGGCGAAACCGTTGAAACCGATTATGACCGCCACTCTGGTCCCCTGTTTTCCAACAGCGGCATCTAACGCAAGAATGCTTCCGACCCCTATTATTAAGCAGACATTCCACACCACGACTATCACGAGCAGCAAGATGATAACGATTGGTAGCCAGAACATGTTATTCCACCGAATAACCGCTGATGCGGTTGCTTCTCCCGATGCGAGTTTGGAAGCGATCCAGGTTAATTGCCCTGGCGAGGTTCCTGTTTTGTCAGCATCGGGAGAGAAGGTGTTAAGGGAAACGGGGGATATGTGAATTAACTACAAAGTCAGTGATTATATGACTATTGGCAGGCGCGTAACTTGACTATCTGCCACTGGAATACGGATCACTCGATAGCTCCTGCGGACTTAAGAATCTCAGCCGTGTTCGTTTTGAGCGATTTGATATACGCATCTTCAGGATACTCTGTTGTATTTCGTGCACACCATAGAGCTGAATGGTTGCTCTTGTTGCGAATATTTACGTCTGCGCCTTTAGAGATTAAATACTGCACCCGAGGAAGATGCAAAAGTTTGGCAGCATAGATGAGCGCTGTATATCCGTCTTTATCTGTCGCATTTATGATCGATGGGTACTTGCGTAATAGGTTTTCGCAAACTGTTCCGTTGCCTTCCCAGCCTATATAGTAGTCAACCATTTCCTGTGTCATCGGTCCAACACTTGCCGCTGGTGCTTGTCCACCAGCTTGAATTGCGGTCGAGCCATTGCTAGGCGGCAGAGTAGAACCAACGGCAGTGTTTGGATGCCTAGACGATCCAATCGCCCATATTACAAGCACGACGACAACAACGGCAATGACACCCAAGAACATATTATCATATTGCCCAGTTGAGCGTGATGACAATACTAGCGCCTTCGGCTGCTGAGCTGGCGGAGTTGCGGGTTCTTGCGGTCGTGAGTTGTTAACAGCGCTTGGGATTTGTATCCTCTCGCCGCACTTCCCGCAGAACTTGGCATTCGGTTTCAATTCAGCTTTGCACTTCGGGCAATAGGTTGGTTGCATTCCATGGCTCCATCAATGTAAACAAGATCGAGAGCTACCTAGTCTCGCCAGGATATCCTTGCCTTACAAGATCCGCCTGGATTGAGAGGTTGCGTTGGCGTGCAGCCTCCAATGCAATCTTATCTCGATCAGACCAAGGTAAGGCAAGACCACAAATCGCATCCGCCACCGCGTTTGTATGTTCTAGACCTGTGTTTTCCATTAAAGCAATATTCATACGTTGAGAATCAAGTTGTGCTTGGAACGGCTGTCCCGATGCTGCAGATAATGCTGTGGCAACAAAATTAACCTCAGGATATTTTGTCTGTATATCTGTGATCTTACGCATCCGCACCATCGCGAGGTCCTTATCACAACCCGACCGTATATACAACTGGACAGCAACTGGGAAAAGCCTGTCAAATCCCACACTACAATCTGTTAAGCAGCTCGCAACTTTTTGGATAATTACAGGTATGTCTGTCTGCGGACAGGCGTTGTCGTAAAGGGTTTGCCAAGCAGATTGATATGCGCTGTCATTCCCCATAGAGGAAATCAAACTAGCTCTGGCGTCCTGTTCATTAGCGCTGAACTGTTCCATACCTGGCGGCATGGCGCTTCCATTTGATTGTGTTGGTTGCGTTGCTGCCGACGACTGCTGGATGTCAGCTTGTGGAGCAGAATATGTTGCCTGAGACCCACTACCTGCCTTCGGTCGACCAACCATCACGACCACAACGGCACTTATAAAACCGACAAGGATGAGCATTCCAACTGCGATGCCGCCTTGTTTAACCCAGTCATTCTCATACCAGTTGGGTTGTCTTCTCTGAAACGGTGGCGACACTGGTAGGGGTGACTGTGGCGGCTGACTTGTGCTCTGCGGCGCTTGCGCAACATTGGGAATTCTGCCAGATGTTGGAAGCGCAGCCGATTGCGGTGGCATTGGCGGTGGCATTGTTTGTTTAGCTGCGGGACCTGACACTGGATGCGGTATAGCTACTACTCGATGCGATGTCGCCATAGCTTCTGGTTGTTTTGTGCCACATTCCTCACAGAATTCATTTTCCGCCGTGATAGCCGCATTGCACTGAACGCAACGTGGTGGTTTGGGCAAAGGTGGAGTTTTCTGATTTGAGGATGTCTGTGGTCCATGCTCAGTGTCTGCAGCGGTCTGTATTGGTTTGGCGGGTGGAATGCTTGGTTGTTGTCCAAAGTCAATTGCCGAGCTACGTGCTTGAACCGTTGCGTCGAACATCTGGGTGCCGCACTTCACACATTTGCCGTCGCTGCCGATAACTACAGAGCCACATAGAGTGCAAGCGGTCTTTACCGCAATCAAGGTCTTTCTGCACTTTGGACATTCTTTCAGGCAGATACTCGAAACAATTGCGTATCCGCAGTGGGGACACGGCGCAGTTGCGGCCTTAATCTGGTTCGGGGAGCAGGGAGGTAACGTGGCAAACGCTTGCTTCTCTCCGCATTCGGTGCAAAAGGTCTCTTCCGAGCTGATCTCGGCATTGCATTTATGACATTTCATTGGTTGTAGTGTCTTCCTTCCTGGGAAGCTAGAAAATTGTAGTGATAATCACTAATCGTACCCACAAAGACCAATCGTGATCGGCGGAAATATTAAGCGCAAGTATACCGAAAGTTGATATAGATAGCAACTCTTCGACCGTCCTATGAGGACACAATCGGCCATCTGTAAAGGATGGTCTAATGCCACAGGGAGAACGCCTCAAGGTTAAAGGCAGCAGCAATTGTGTTGGAGAGCGAGTTAGGTTGCTGCGAGACGGCCTTAAGCTAACCCAAGACGCGCTCTGCGCTCGTATTGCGCACGAAACGGGCGAATGGGCAGATCCAGGTACAAGATGGGTTCCGACGAAAACGGAAATATCACGTATTGAGAGCGGAATTCGAGCGGTATTGGACCTTGAGGTCATGGCTCTCGCCAAAGTTCTAGGTGTCTCTCCCAAAGACTTACTGCCCGCGTCCACCGAGGACCTTAAGGATTCTGGGCAGTAGCCCTGTCCTCAGTCGGCAATCCAGAACAAGAGCCGCGTTAAATCACGATTCTTGTTCTGAATTGCTATAGCCCTACCAGTCATCCCCGCCGCCGTCGCAGCCGTAATCTTCGTCTGTCCCGAAGCCGCAACTCGCAAGCGCATCGCCATCGTCACTGAGATCGAAACTGCCCATCAGCTCACCGTCGAACTCGAGTTCCAACTCTTCGCTTTCATCCTCAGCCTCAACATCTTCACGCGTATCTTCTGGTGTCATCGCCTTTTCTGTAGGCTCGACCACTGTGTCCCAAGACCACCGCCGTTTGTTCTTGCTCAAGTTAACCTCCCCCGCGTTGATGCTTGTTTAGCGCCAACCCATATGGGTTAAGGGAAAAAAGGACAGTCTGTGTGCTCTCCATTTGTGGCGACTTGGTTCACAGATTCCCTTAATGCCGCTTCGCGTTCCGCTAGGTGAGTAACAGATAAATCGAGCGGAGGGCATGAAGATGCACGCGGAAATCAAAGAACACAGCGGTAAGAGTTATAAGGTCGTAAATGGCACTTGGTACCATCGCGATACGCGAGATGAGATCATAGAGATCCTGGAAAACGCTCGGCTGAGTTGCAGTACATTACGCGTTCACTACGGGGATGTGAACACTGGTAAAGATTGGCTGGAATCTTTTGACGTGACGGGGCATATCGGGCGAAGCATGGGACCTGTGAAGATCCCGCTGCTAATCAAGCAAAGAAATTCTCGCGGCGGACCTGGCCTCTTAGAGCACTGTATCGTGAAGGTTCGCACGATAGGGCGGAATGCGACGGTGCTGTATATGCATCCGCACTATAATGTTGGTAAGTTCGAGGTCAGGGCCTGCAGCGACAAAAATGGCTATGAAGCTGAAGTTCTTGTCGGTGGGTCGGTTCACGCAAGATTTCAAAAGGTGGGGCAGGCTGAGCAGTGGGTGCGGAAAATGGCGGGGTAGGAGTTTGGATCATTGGGGGTCTGTCGCGATGGATCCCGCCAAGGTGGGTAGTAGCCATCGCGACAGAGTAGCGGTGAATAATCCAAACCTACCCAACTAATTGGCCATACATCACCTTATTGCCGCACTCTAAAGCAATATCTGCAGGCGTTTTGCCGTCGTTATTCTTTGCTAACAAATCGGCACCCGATCTGGTCAATACTGACAACAAGTCGGCCAAATCTTCTTCAGTTATCTCATATTGCGTTATCATGAAGTCTTCGTCGACGTGGGCTAGAAGGTGTGCGGCGGTATCGCCATTCGCATCCGATACGCTAGCATCCGCTCCCGCATTACACAACCTTTCAATCATCCCGATTGCTACGCTCGTCGACACTGATAATAGTGCAATGATAATGTGGATGGGGGCCTCACCTGCGTTGTTACGTAAGTTCACGTTTGGCATTCCGCGCATCAACTCATCAAAAGTATCCTCTGGCCAGTCAAGGAAATTCTTCCCGTGTATGAGGTGTATCGGAGCATTACCCTCATCATCCTGAGCATTTACGTTGGCCCCCAATCTAATGAGGTCCGAAACGCATGTTGAGTGATTGCCTGACACGGCTTCATGCAATGCAGTCCTGCCAAAAGCGTCCCTGGCGTTAATGTCTGCACCATGTTCCAGCAGTAGGTCGATCACATACGGCGTGTCTTCGCTGCTGTATTCTACAGCAACATGCAATGGCGTTTGAGCGAGATTGCCGTGCACGTTGACGTGCGCTCCCTTGTCCAGTAAGAATTTCACGGCAAGCTCGCTATCAAATTCGGAAACCTGGCGAATTGCCTCGAACAGCGGTGTGTCTCCGCAATCTCTTTCGGCGTTAACGTCAGCACCTGCATCCACGAGTAACGAGATCAACTCAGTATCCTGCGCAAGTAGGTTTCCAGCGGCAACATGTAATGGTGATTTTTCTTCGTCATCCGTAGCGTTAACGTTTGCGCCCTGCGAGATCAGCAGCTTGACCAAATCAATATCGGGATAAGCCGCACAAGCTTTGAACAATGCTGCATCATAGCGGCTATCTACCACTCTCAACTGCGGGTTGACCGCTACGGTTTCTGGCAGATGTGGATCATCAGGTGGTTCCATTGAGTTATCCTCGACATATCGTTATCTATCTGATTGCACAGAGTGACATGCCATTCCTGTATGGGTTCCGCATAGTCATCGGGCGATACCGCGATGTGCCGATGGTATTTAGTTCTTGCATCGCCAGATCCGCCTCTATACAAACTCCTCGATGAACCCCTCAAACGTCAGCACTCGACCTCTGCGGTCGCCGACACGCTGGAAATCCTCTTCCTCGAATTCAAGAACTATCACCAGATCCGCCAATATGAACACCTGAAACAGCGGCGTGCAGCTCTCGTCTTCCCCGAACTCTCCAAAAACGATACAGGCATCTGCGCCATGCGGAAACAGAGGGCCGAAGTAGGTACCTTCGCCTGCATCAAGGCGCTCTACGAACTCTGCTCTTGTTATTGGCATCGACGTTTCTCCCTATTGGTGATGCTTTGTAAGTGTTGGGCAGGTTTGTCTTAAGGGAAAACATCGGGGTCGTGATCAACCTAATTGAGCATTGATGTTGCCGCGCGGCTGTCTGGAAATTCCCTTAACGCAATTTCGCCAGAGCTAAATAACCATCACTTAGATGGAGTTCTGAAATGGCAAGCACAATCCCGTATGAGAAGATCACGAACACGCTTATCGAAGCATTGGAGAATTGCCAGATCCCCTGGCACAAGCCTTGGAAGTGCGGTGGTCCAATGAATGCATTTAGTAAGCGAGCTTACAAAGGCATCAACTCCATCGTCCTGGGGTTCGCACGGTTTTCTGACCCTCGATGGGCAACATTCAAGCAAATTGCCGAGCATGGTGGGAGCGTGAAAAAGGGGCAGAAATCTACTCCGATTGTCTTTTGGGCCTTCGTGGATGCTGAGGACAAAGCCACTGGCGAGAAAAGGCGCGTTCCGTTTTTGAAGTACTTCAACGTCTTCAATGTCGAACAGACGGAGGGACTGAATCTCAAGCTAATTACAGACTTAGGCAACGCGCATTAATTACAGCATCACCTTTAGACCATCGGATTGTTGCGGTCTTATAGTGTAGTTCCAATCTGGGTGCCATGTATTGCGCTCGATGTTGAGGCT
>CAIXIX010000546.1 GCA_903919615.1 uncultured Chthonomonas sp. | reverse complement strand
ACGCAGTTCTTCAAATCGTTCCACTTTGGCTCTCCTATTCACGAAGGCCCTCCTTGAATGGGACGAAACCCTAACAAGGATGACCACATAATTGAGAATAGGTGGGCCAGATTTCTATATCGAAGTGGGCCAGATCATTATGTCAAAACCACTGCCAGGTCCAGAATAGCAGTTGCCCTGATACAACCGCTCTTTAGGATCCCCAACATGGCGGGTTCGTTGGCGTAGTGATAGAGCACCTGTCCTGAGTATTCGTCTTCTTCGATGATTGTCTCTTTCATAGTTCTCCTTTCGGAAAGGCGCGCCAGTCAAGTAGGTCTTCCTGTTTGCCAAATGCATTTTGGAGCCGCTCTCGGAAATTCTATGAGAGCAGTTTCGA
This sequence comes from uncultured Chthonomonas sp., assembly GCA_903919615.1. Classification (GTDB taxonomy): domain Bacteria; phylum Armatimonadota; class Chthonomonadetes; order Chthonomonadales; family Chthonomonadaceae; genus CAIXIX01. The sequence goes on along the minus strand of CAIXIX010000546.1, from coordinate 3,003 downwards.
CAGCGAGATCGCATCTTCCGTGCAGACACTCTATGGATGGTTATGAACGCTATACATTCTGCATTACCGGACTAAGAATTTGACCTTCTGCTTACTTTGTCCAGATGCGACTGCTGAAATCTTCAGAATACATTCAAGTGTCGATTATATATCGTTCCGATAGTGGCTCGCAATCGAATAGATATCTTTATAATAGCTTTCGGCAGTAAGAGTACATAGCGGGAAAGCGATGCGAATAATTCGACCATTGCAACTATTGCGACTTTGGTGTATCCTGTAAGGAGAGAATTCTTTTAGGAGGTCCAATATGTATACCCATGCCCATACGACGGAGGCTATCGCGCCCAATCCGCACGAAACGGAAATCGCCCGCGAGTCACAAAACACTCTCGCTGCATTCAACCTCGAAAACAAGCAGGATGAAGTCCAGGTTCACTTGCATACGGAGGATAACCAGGATGCCCAGTTTACGTTGCCCCGCGCCGCCGTGCAACTACTGTTGAGCGGCCTACAGGAGATGGCAAAAGGCAACGCGGTATCTCTTGTCCCTATCCAGGCAGAATTGAGCACCCAGCAAGGCGCAGACCTGCTCTGTGTCTCAAGACCCTATTTCATCAAGCTCCTCGATGAAGGCCAAATTCCCTTCCGTAAAGTTGGGACATACCGGCGGGTGAAAGCGACCGACGTATTAGCCTACATCAAGGAATATCAGCAAGGCGCTACCCAGGCGATGCGAGAACTGGTTGCAGAATCCCAAGCCTTGGGCCTCTACTGATGAGCAAGTCGCCGATTGCTGTTTTGGACGCCTGTATCCTCTACTCAGCTACCCTGCGCGACTTGTTCATGTGGCTGACGGTCCGTCTCGCCTTTCAGCCCAAGTGGACCGAGCACATTCATGCCGAGTGGATGGAAAACCTGCTGGAGAACCGGCCTGAACTTACCCGCGCCAGGCTGGAACGTACCCGTGACCTGATGAACCGATGGGGGAGAGACTGGCGCGTCGTTGACTACGAAGCCCTGATTGATACGCTGACCTTGCCAGATAAAGACGACCGCCATGTTCTTGCCGCCGCCGTCGCCTCAAAAGCTTCAGTCATCGTCACCTTCAATCTTTCCGATTTTCCAAAACGCGCTCTGGATCCCCTGGGGGTTCGCGCCGTTCACCCCGATCAGTTCCTATGTGAATTGTTCGACAAAGACCCTGCCCTATTTGTGATGGCCATACACGACCAACTTGACGCGTTAACAAACCCTCCTCACACCCTGGACGACTTGTGCGGCAAATTCCGTCTGGAACACATCACCAAACTCCCCAAAAAGCTTGAAGCCTACCGAGAAGAGTTCTAAAAGCAACGAAGTGCCGAAAATTTTTCTCGGATGACTGGATATCGCTTGTATATCACTTCGATTGCGGTCTATAATCTTTTAGCCATCACAACGTTAGCGGATCGCAATAGATGATTCTAACCATTGGAAACGTCAAAGGGGCGGGTTGGCAAGACCACTCTGGCGATCAATCTTGCCATCGCGCTTGCCCGTTCAGGCCGAGATGTTCTGCTCATTGACGGCGACGAGCAGGGGACGGCCGCAGCATTTACGGAGTTGCGAACAGCGGAGAAGAAAGGGCAGCATGGCTATACGGCCGTGACGCTGCAAGGCGCGGCGATCCGGACCCAGGTCCGCCAACTCTCACCCAAGTATTCCGACATCGTGATCGACGTAGGCGGACGCGACACCGGCAGCCTGCAGGGCAGCGCTCACAGTCGCCGATGTCGTGCTGATACCTGTAAAGCCCCGGAGCTTCGATTCATGGGGGGTAGACCAAACCGCCGACCTGGTAACAGAGGCCCGCGAAATTAACGAACATCTGCGAGCGATTGTCGTGCTCAATGAGGCCGACGCACAAGGCAAAGACAATGAGGCAGCTTCCGAAGCCCTGCGAGACGTGGCAGGGCTAGAGCTTGCCCCCGTGATGATTGTACGCCGTAAGGCGTTTCCCAATGCATCAGCAGCCGGCTTGTCCGTTTTGGAATACGATGACCCCAAAGCCCGCGAGGAATTCACGAAACTGACGGAATTTCTGTTTGTACATACAAACGCTATCGGAGTGTAATCACATGGCTATCACTAAGAATCCTAAACGCAATCAGACCGCAATCACGGAACGCCAGGCCGAAGCATTCGTTTCGGGGGCAGGGCAGCAGTCGCCCGACGAACCGGACGCCAACAAGAAGCCGATCATGATACGCATTGACCCTGGCCTGCTAGAGCGCATCGACCGAGCCGCAAAGCGGCTCGGTATCAGTCGCAGCGCCTTTATCGTCTCCAGCACAGCAGAGAGATTGGAACGCATGGAATAGGCCATCTCAGCAGGAGATCACATGATGAGGCAGAGCGATCCGAATAAAGACCAAACGCGGCCACCATCCGATAGGCGAGGTTGTGAGTCCCCTCCCCGCGAGCCTGCGAGCTTGTGCGGGAGGGGTTCGGGGAGGGGGATAAGAACTCATCCTCTTGTCCTTACCCGCACGCCGCAACGATCGAAGGCGCGCATTATCCCTCTCCTCCGAGAATACGTGGGAACGGGAGATTTCTCTGTGGAAGGTGCGGTCTTTCCTGAGCCCAGGCTGCTAGGCATGGGATTCCAAGGGCACTAGAAACACCATTCAGCCCTGTAAGGGAGGCATAAATTCCACGCTGTCATGCTCGATTCTAAAAGAGGATACCGGGTCTGCATATAGGCAAGCCCGGTGCTGTCGTCGCTTGGATGGCCGAGATTGCCTATAAACTTGTGAGCGCTGGTGCCATTGGCATTGACCCCGCTTCTCACATTCCCGTAAACGTCGTAGTTTCGGCTGGAAGTAATCCAGCGAGCACAAAACCCAGGCCGTCGAAGAGGTACCATCGCCGACCGTGGTCTCCGCGCCCGCGCACCGATCAGGCGCGATGCAGGGCGTGGAGGCGATTAGACGGTTACAAGGCTAATATTTACACCCGCGCTGT
>CAIXIX010000545.1 GCA_903919615.1 uncultured Chthonomonas sp. | reverse complement strand
TCATCCGCAAGTGCAATGTCCGCAGCCTGGTTGAGGGGCCCTCGTATCATCGCTGGCAAGCTTTCGGGGTCCGCAGGCTCCGACTTCAATAGCATCCCTACGAGAAAGCGTGTGTGATGCGGGTTGTACTGCATGGATACTGGGATTGCGCAGGCGATGTCTGCACCGCTATTTCGTGCGTGCTGCTCAAAGAACAGCATTCTTCCCGGGAATTTGCTCGGTATATCGTCTATTCGGTCGATCAGAACCTTGCCGGTCTCCGCAGCAATGCCGATATAAGAACGCCGCTTATCTATTATTGGAGCACGAACATGATCTTGGTCAGGCGGATAGTCGCAGAGCAGTGAGATATCGTTCCGCGCGGGATTGCAAGCCCATAGTGAAACGTGAATCGCGTTCTGACTTCTACACAGATCCTGTACGAGGGTCTGATAGCATGCGAACAGAGACTTGCTCGCCGCCTGCAGCATTACATTTGAGAGGTCCGGATTGTTTGCTCGTGCCGATGGAAGAGCGCAAATCAAACAAGAACTACAGTCTAACGGTGCGGTTGCCGACGGAACCAGTGGTTCCGGCATGTAACCGCGATCTCTTAGCCACTGGGCTGTCTGTGCGACAGCGCATGCTGGATTGTGTCGGCAATAGTCCTGTTCCGCGATGACCCACCCGTTGTAACCCAAGTTATGGAGCCATGCAAGCACGGCTTCAGGATGTACTTCACCTTCACCCAGTGGAACAAATCCCTTGGCGTATCGAAGTGATGAGCGGCCGTAGGCCGAACTCCAATCTTTGATGTGAACCGCGATGAGCTTGCCGTGAGGGATCTTTTGAATTTTGGAGAGTGCGTCTCCGCTCCGGATAAACTGATGCGCCGTGTCTGGCATGATAAACAAACCGTGTTGACTCAGGTATGGCAGCGCAAGTGCATCGTCAATGTCTTCGACGGGCATATGGACGTGTGGATGAATGGCCACAAAATATCCTGCGTTCAGGCATCGATTGACAGATTCGACTGTCGGGTCATCCATGTACAGATAAAGGGGTTTGCGGAAAGCGTCCGCAATGTTCTGCCCTTCCGTTTCCTTCCACATTGCATTACAAAAATCAATTCGCTGATCGAGAGTGCCATCGGCAAACCCGAGCAGATGCAGCCTGTGCTTTGCAAGCAGCATCACTAACTCTGCGGGCGAAACGGGAGTTGGCGGTCCTTGGGGCCGCCTGGCAAGAATCATGTTTGGCTGCTGACAGAACTCCACACCCTGGAAACCGGCCCGCTCAATTACGCCCAGCGTTTCATCAATGTCATCAATCTGTTCGCCGAAAATAATCGTTTGGTAACCAAAGTACATAACAGCCGCTCCTCCCGGATTGGAGTTGAATTGCGTCTCCATGGGCGAAAACGTGGGAATCAAACCTGCGAGTTCGTTCGCGCACGGACCGAGCGTTTCCTGCAATGATTGCGCTCACTACGACACATGCGCAGTCACTCGGATATAATTCCAGTATGGCTAACAACAGGTTGCGCTCAAGTTCGATCCTTATGCTTGTGTTCGTATTCACGAATCTTGCTGCTTCAGTCAAAGGTACGCCCGTGCAAACACCTATCTCTCTTAACACTGTGAACCCGCACTATTTCACCTTCAGGGGAAAACCTACCGTTCTGATTACCTCGGGAGAGCATTATGGCGCCGTCTTGAACGCAGATTTCGACTTCAAAGCCTATCTCGATGAGCTTCACCGCAGTGATCTTAATCTCACTCGGGTCTGGTCTGGTTCGTACCGAGAGGTGCCCGGATCTTTCGGCATTACAGACAATACGCTTGCGCCACAGCCTTCTAAGTATGTTTGCCCGTGGGCTAGAAGCGCGAAGCCTGGCGCAATCGATGGAGGCAATCTGTTCGATTTAACGCGCTGGGACCCAGCTTACTTCAGGCGTTTGCACCTCTTTATGGCAGAAGCGTCGAAGCGAGGAGTCGTCGTTGAGATGAACCTGTTTTGCCCCTTCTACGAGGACGCGATGTGGAAGGCCAGTCCGATGTATATTGGCAACAATCTCAACAGCATTGGCAATCTTGTTAGCAACGAGGCCTACACGCTGAAGCACCCGGAACTGCTTAAAGTGCAGGATGAGATGGTGCGTAAGATCGTTGCAGAACTTGCCCAATTTGATAACCTTTATTTCGAGGTCTGCAACGAACCGTACTTTGGCGGCGTTACGATGGAGTGGCAGCGCCACATCGTTCAGACAATCGTTGACGCCGAAAAGGGTGGGCCTCATAGGCATCTTATCTCCATGAACATCGCAAACGAGAAGGCGGAGATCCGCGATCCCGATCCTGCTGTCTCGATATTCAATTTCCACTATGCCACCCCGCCTGTGACGGTCGGAATGAATTACGCTCTAAACAAGGTGATTGGCGAGAACGAGACCGGCTTTCGAGGCAAGGAAGACGTTCTGTATCGCTCTGAAGCTTGGGAGTTTATGTTGGCTGGTGGAGGCCTATACAATAACCTCGACTATTCATTTACTGCGGCGCATCCGAACGGCGCCTTTCTCGATTTTAAATCTCCAGGAGGCGGTAGCCCTTCGTTGCGGTATCAACTGCAGCTTTTAAAGCGGTTCATTGAGAGCTTCGACTTTATTCACATGGCGCCTAACAAGGGAATCATTGTCGGCAGTAAGGACTTGAGAGTAGAGGTGTTGGCGGAGCCGGGCAAGCAAGTAGCGGCATATCTGTTCGGCACCAAGCAGACAGAGCTTCACCTGGATCTGCCTGCCGGGAACTATCGGGTTTTTTGGTTGCACCCGGTAAGTGGCGCAGAGAGCCACCTGGAACTGCATCATCCCGGAGGGGCGCTTGCTTTGAGAGTGCCCGAGCATCAGCAGGATATTGCATTGGGTATTCGGAGGAAGCGCTAATCATTGTGCGAAGTTGTGAGCCGGGATGCACAAATCCGTACGTTACTACTTGCTATTTGTGTATATCGATTTCATTTTCCAGGCGTGGACTGATGCGGAGAGTGAGCCGCTCTGGCTTACCAGACTAATCGACTGGTTTTCGGGCCTGTAGTGGCATGCCGCGACGACAGCCTGGCGATCGTTGGCGAACACCTCTATCATGTTTTTGTCCACGAATAATCTCAGGTTCAGCTCTTCTCCCTTTTTGAGCTCGAATGGCGCGACCGTCTCTCCGAGCCGTATTGTCTTAGCCGCTGCATCGATCACCAGCGGGAATCCGTTTGCTCCGGATGCATCCGCATAGAAGTTAAGCCCTACGCTGTGCGTAATTCCACCGTGGAAACTCACTTTCAGTTCTAGCGCATCGCCAGTGATATCCCTCAATACGTAAGGAGAGCCATTAGTCAGGGCGATATGATCGTCGGATTTCGCGTCGTGTCGCAGCTTTTCGAGCTCCTTAAGCGGGCGTATACGTAACACGCCATCTTGAGGCAGGCTCAGCTCTCGCGGCAAGGACTGCACTGCCGTCTGTATTGGAAAGCCATCTTCCAGATGGCACCATGCCCACATTACTCTTCGACCGTCATGTGTTAGCACGCTCTCCGGCGCAAAGAAATCCCAGCCGTGCCAGTTCATTCTGTGGTGGGTTTCCGGCACGAACCTCTCGTCTTTCCATTCGCCAATGTAGTAGCGGCAGCCCTTGTTGTGGCTTATGCAGAGCAGCATTCTCTTGCCGCCGATTTTGAAGAAGTTCGGACAAGAGATATCTTCATCGTGCTGCACATCGGGCATGTCATGATCCAGAAACAAGCCAAGGTAGTCCCACTTATGCAGGTCATCGGAACGAAACAGGGTGGGCGGCTTGCCACTGCCAGGTGAGCCACCGGAGAGTGCATAGTAGGTTTTGTCGTCCTCTAACCACGCATCCGGGTCCCAGTTTGCGATTAAGCTTGCATCTTGGCCCGGCTGAATAATTGGCTCAACGGGCCATGGTTTAGACCACTTCTCGAGCTGATCATCCTCGGCAATCTGAATCTGATTTCTACCAGAACCCTGCCCATGATAGATTATTGCCGGTTTACCGTCTTTGGTGAAGAAGCCGGTTCCGCTAAACATGCCATGCCCAACGACCGGAGGCGTGAGCGTCGTCGGATGCCAGTGCCAATGCACGAGATCTTTACTGGATACATGGGCAAAGCAGAACCCATCCTCATGGTTGTAGATATAGTGGAGGTGGTATTCGCCCTTCCAGTAGAAGGCGCAGTTCGGGTCGCCCGGCATGCCGACGCCAGGACCAGGATGCGCTAGGTGGAAGGTTAGCCATGTAGAGGGAATGGGATTTGGCAGCGTCGGCGTCTCGGGAGTGAAAGGCGGCTCTTTATCGGTTTTGCACATCATCGTTGCCTCTTTGCCATCCAGAATCAAACTGCCGGCTTCAATCTTTGCTCCGCCAGTGAGCTCGGCCAGCGGAAACCTGCCTGTTTTATCGGCGCTGCCCTCTGCAAACGACCACCATGCCCAGGGCTGCGGTACAGAAGCAGATCTCGTGCCGGGCTGCAGCGCTGCGATCTGTTGCGCCGTTAGCGGGACATCGTATATCCGAGCATCCCTGATTTTGCCTGCAAAATGTGCTGAGTCGGTCGCATGGCGATGCCGTTTGCCAAACAGAATGAATCCGTTCGATTTAAAATCGCGTGGTGGCGACGCCATCTGGTAGTCGCTTATGGCAGTCCCGTTGCGGTAGATGGTCGCCTGTGTGCCGTGATAGACGATTGCGATCTGAACGAATTCACCTGGAGCGGCGGTCTCTGCTGGCACGCCCGATTGATCTTTAAGAGTTCGTGAAAAGCCATTGCTGCCTGCCATCCATTTGGCGGGAGCAAGCTCGCCGAAAATGATGCCATCGAAGTGATCAGAGCGATCCTCAATCGTAAGGGCACTGCCGGCGCGCTGATTCAGATCTGCGGGAGCAGCCCAGACCACGAGCGTTTTGTCGTGAATGATGTCGCTTTGAGGCTGGGTGCCGGCACCGCAGGCCATGAGGACCGCCGCGAGGGTGAAAGATGTTATGGTAATCAAGATTCTGATGTTCCTGAGTAAGGCAACGTTATGAGTGTTATTACTTTTTGCTAAGGTGGCATCCTGCGTGGGATTCATAATGGGCTGCGCCCGCAGGAGTTTTGCGTTCTTTCGTCGTTTGCGGATGCGCTTCGTCTTCAGCGTTTCAAGCGTGATAGTGATTTTGCAGGGCTCCGCCCGGGTTCCCTGCCGCCGCCGCAGCAGGGTTCCCTCGCCCGCCGCGAAGCGGATTCAAGGGCGGAGGGGCAAGGAGTCAAGGCGGTATGGCACCCCGCTAAGGATGGCTCGCGCCGCCCTCCTTAGGAACCCCTGCGATTTGAAAAATGGCCCTGGCAGGGAAGAGGAATCAGGGACGAGGGAAGCGTGCGCCTGATCACTGATCCCTTTTACCTCTTACCTGGTCCCTGCTCTAGTTTCGGCTTTGCGTTCGCTGGGAGTATCTGCCCGGCCAGTT
>CAIXIX010000544.1 GCA_903919615.1 uncultured Chthonomonas sp. | reverse complement strand
TCGCGAGGAAGCTCCTCACGAACAATCGGCAGATTGCGGCTCGAGATCTCGAGCATCTTCTTTTCGATCCTCGCCAGGTCCTCTTCTTTGATGGGTTCTGGCAGATCGAAATCATAGTAAAAACCATCTTCGATGGGCGGTCCGATGGCGTATTTCACTCCCGGATAGAGTTCGCCGACCGCCTGGGCCATCAGGTGCGCCGTGCTGTGGCGCAGGTCATAAAGCTCGTCGTGCACTACTTCGCTCACGTTGGATTCTCCCGTATCTTTCAAACCGTAAACATAAAAAAAGCCGTAAACCAGCTAATTGGTTTCGGCGACTGTTGCATCCGTGAGTGTTTGTGATGAGGGAAGCTGCTGCTAGGCTCTCCGACGGACGCAAGAACACGCCGTCGCGGCAGTATCAACCGACACTGGCGAAGCCTCCGCAGATCTATTCATTTTCTCAATCGATTTTCGCATCGAGATTCGGCCCCATCACGCTGCCTTTTGCAGTTGCGCTATTATCGCATGAGCGGTAGGGTTTGTCAACGCAACGACGGCGGGGAGGAAGGGTGTTGGGTTTTAGGACGGACATGTCGCCTACCAGTAGGCGCGCATTTGTTCCCAGTCGTGGCGCGAAACCAACAGCGTGTGGTTCAATATTCTGTCAATGAGTGGTTTATTTCATCATGGCAAACGATGGAAACCTGCGAAGGTACATTCCAGTAGACTGAATATTGAGCATGCCGCGTTTACTGTTCGATCAACGATGTGGAGGATATTAGCGATGACATTAGAGAGCATAATCTCACACGCGCTAGAACGACCGATCCCTTCGATAGCTTATTCTGTAAGCCGAGAACTCATAATGCACTTTCCGGGCAAGTATATTCTTGAAACAGAAAGTCCCTATGTGAACCTTGAGGAATTTGAGGCGGCCGGGCATTGTGAACTCGATTTCTGCAAGCCGGTACATAGCCAGGTTATTACAAATTGGGTTGGTGACCATAAAGCAATGTCTCAGGAAGCGGTTCAGTACCTGCAGAATGTAACGTGGAGTACCTTTGAACTGCAGGTTCTGCAGGTATCGTGGCCGGAAAGATATTGTAACAAAAGTGTAAGCTGGATTATCGCCGAATCAAGGGAGGCAGCAGAAGAGTTTCTCGATAGCATCTGCCGCTGGTGCTCCGAAGTCCACGGAGAGATCCTGGTGTTTGAGATGGGGTACTGGCAAAAAAGCCATAGTCTGTTCGATTCGATCTCGAGCACATCGTATGACCAGATTGTTCTCGCAGGCGACCTGAAACAGCAAATCGATGAAGATTTTGCGCGCTTCTTTTCTTCTCGTGAAACCTACAGTCGTTACGGCGTACCCTGGAAGCGTGGAGCGTTGTTTATTGGACCGCCTGGCAATGGCAAAACTCAAATGGTTAAGGCAATAATCAATGCACGTAAGATCCCATGTCTTTATGCAAAAAGCTTCGAGTCACCGCATGGTGACGAGCACCATAACGTAAAGCAGGTGTTTGAGCGAGCACGAAAATCATCACCCTGCTTTCTGGTTCTAGAAGATCTCGACTCAATTGTAAATGATGGCAATCGATCCTATTTTCTGAATGAACTTGATGGATTCGCAGCCAACACGGGGATAGTAGTACTTGCTACCACCAATCATCCGGAACGGCTTGATCCTGCCATTCTTGATCGTCCCAGCCGGTTCGACAGAAAGTACCATTTCAACTTGCCTGGTCCTGCAGAGCGCAATGAATACCTTACAATGTGGAACCGCACGCTAGAAATGCCGTTGCGGCTAACGCACGATGGAGTAGAACGCACGAGCGAATCAACGGATGGTTTTTCGTTCGCGTATCTGAAGGAGCTCATGCTATCGTCAATTATGGCCTGGATGGAGCATTCTGAGCCCGAGTCTATGGATACCGTCATTGCGTCGCAGGTGCAATTGCTCCGAGAGCAGATGGAATACAGGTCTGATGAGCTTCCTTCAGTTGGTGAGGACGACGCTTCCGGGAAAGACCAGATGGCAGCTATGATGCAGTCGATGCAGCGGATGGGTCGGAGAGGCAGAAACCGCTAATCGCCATTTTGAAGCGGTAGATGTTCGACGGACTCCGGATTCATGCTGAACAGCAAAATGGTCGCCGGGTTAATTGGTCAGCCTAACGGTATTGAGGCTGTGGCGGGCGCAATAAGGCAGAAGTATGTAAGCGATGTTGCATCGTTCGCATAATGCTGAAATAAGCGCCTCCTTCGCACAGGCATCACGCCTCGTACCAAGCGATTCGGCCGCAATGCATCGGATGCTAATGTTACTATCACTAAGCGCCGTGATGAGGAGATCCGCTACAGGAAACTCGTAGGCTTCCAGCCGCTCCGCGCACAGCTTTCGCACATCTTCGTCCCAGTGAACAAGCCCTTCGATGAGTCTCTGGTATTCAGTCGACATGCTGTTCCGTTATTGCTTTGGCTGATGCTGTGGCCCTAATGTGATGCATTGCTCTTACCGGAGATGCGCCTGCCAGCCATCCAGCAGGCATTATATCCGCCCTAAGACCCAACCCCCAAACCCAACCACCTGAATCTCCTATTCACTCGACGCCGCGGGGCGTCGAGAGCGGATCGAATCCGCGCAGCATCATTCCCTGCCCGCGGGATTCGTGGGTTTTGACGGAAGGCGGATCCTCAGGGTCGCGCATCTGGATTAGCAGCGTGGTTCGCGCCTCGTTGCTAACATTGATACCGGAGCCGTGAATCGTGAGGTAGCTGAAGAACAGCACGTCGCCCTTCTTGGCTTCGCACGGCACTGCCGATGAGATGGGATACTGATCGAAAGGAAGATGCCATCCACCCTCTTTGCTGTGCTCCAGAATGCCAAGTTTGTGGCTGCCAGGGACCACGCGAACGCAGCCTTTTTCGATTGGCGCGTCGTCAAAATGGCAGATCGCCGCAATCATGCTGTGCCGATCGTGTGGGAAGTAGGGCGCATCCTGATGCATCGGGAAGGGCGATCCCTTTTCCGGGGGTTTGATAAACATCTTCGTGTGATGCAGCTGAACATTCGGCGAGCCGATGACATCGGACGCGACAGACGTTAGCTTTTCGTTTACCAGTAGCCGCGTAAAGCTCGCCGAGAAGAACTGCACGTTGTGGCAGTGCATGATCTTCGTATCCTGCGCACCCGCAACGGCTGCCCTTGCAGAACCCCATGTGGCGTCGATGTTACCCTGGGCGCTCAGTCGTGCAGCCAGAGCATGGGATTCCGATCGATACTCCTCCGCCTCCTCTGGCGATAGCAGCCCACGGACGAGGATATATCCGTTTTCGTGGAACGACGCCAGCTCTTCGCGTGTAAGCATGGTTGATAACTCCTTCGGTATGTAACGCGTGTGCGTAAAGATTTCACCTTTGATCGGTACGGTTCCTTCAGATGGGCAGTGAATGTCTAAACATCCAGGCCGACGGCGCGCATCAGCGGGATGGCGTTGCTTCTCGCCACGACGCCTGGGTGCAGCTTGTAATCGAAGTGCATCTTGCCATCCACCATCTCATCCTGAAAATGCACGTTGATGGCGTGAAGTTCTGGCTCCTCCGCAATCCGTGCTAGGGCTAGGTCGTGAGTCGTCACCATGCCCATTGCTCCCGATTTTGAAAGGGCATGCAGTATTGCCTCCGCGCCCAGAGTTCGATCGTGCGAGTTTGTGCCATGCAGGATCTCATCCAGCAAAAAGAGGGCGGGCGGCGAGGCTGCCGCGATATCGACGATCTGCTTCAAGCGGCTAATCTCCGCATAAAATCGGGATACGCCTGCGTTGAGAGAATCGTTTGTGTTTAGCGAGGCGCCAATATGCAGGATGGAGAGCCGCATGGATTCTGCGCAGACCGGCCCGCCTGCCAGCCCGAGGACGCAATTGACGCCCGTCGTGCGCATGAGCGTACTTTTTCCAGACATATTTGAACCGCTTACAATATAGATTCGCGTTACGCTGTTAAGCGACACATCGTTTGCAATGGCCGTAGCTCGTGGCAGCAGCGGATGCACTAGACCGGTCGCCTCTACGACTGCTGAGTCGGTCTCGATCGTCGGGAATACCGACTCTGGCCTCTCATAGCGCCAGCGCGCCAGGGAAACCAGAGCTTCAAAATCTGCGAGCGCTTCAATCCAGTCCACGGTGAGAGGTCCGTTCTCGGCACGCCACCGCTCGAGAGCGAATGCTGTGTGGGTGTTCCAGAGAAGCAGAATTCCAAACAGCGAGAAGAACTGATTGCGCATGACGTCGCGGCAGGCCACAATAGCTGCAAGCCGACGAATTCGTGCCGATACCGGCTGGCCCTGAATCGCGAGTCGCGCTGCAATTGCGCGCAGGCGCTCCGATTGAAAGCTCTCTGGTTCCAAACTTCCGAGGAGGTCGCGCAGCACCGCTAAATCCTTTAGCATGCGATCAATCTGGTCGGCTGCTGCTCTGTCCCGTTTTCGCCTCATCTGCGCAAAAATCTGTCCCGCCGCGACGGCGATCTCTACGGGCCACCGAATGCCGACCGCGAAGGCATAGATGGTTGTGGCAACGGCGGCGATTGAAAAGAACCACGCGAAGAGGACAGTCGCTGGAGGTGGTGGGGACATGGTCTGCTCCGCCCAGTGCGCGAGCGGCCTCAAGTCGACACACGCTGTCGCCTCATCGCCCGAGAGAGCGAGCGCCTCACGCAGGTCTAGCCGGTCCGTGAGTTCCTGCACGGCCTGTTGTCGCTGGACGATCTCTTCGGCCAACGCCGGGTAGCTCAGCCAGTCTGCAAGTCTGTCTTCCCCGCGCCTCGTGCGAGCCGCACAGATCAGTTCAAACAGAGAGCCGGGGCCGAAAAGATTGAGATCTTCTGAATAGGGATGATCGGACGATCGAAACCGGCTGCCCGATGCGCCTCGGCCATCCCAGCGGCCATCGAGCCTATCCAGCCCCAGCTTCCAGAGCTGAACCGATTTCCGCGTGCTCGATAGGCGCCGGATGATCCTCTCGTGCCGCGATGCGAGCACGACGAAAGCGATCAGGGGCAAACCAATTGCAGACTCCGGCAGCAGCTTCGCTCCAATACTGGCGTAGGCAAAGGCACATATCAGTACAAAACAGAGGATGCGGTAGCGCCCCATGCTCTGATGCAGTGTTTCTAGGTGTTTGAGTTCTTTGGTTCGAAGCTCCAGCCGGCGCTGGTACTCCGGCCTCGGGGTGTAATCGAGTTGTTCTGTCATAGAGTTCAGTTCTCCGAAAGCAGTAACGAAACCTTTTATCACAGATCAATGGTCAGGACGATAATGAAGTTCGGTCGCAGCAAGCAGCGACCCTACCATCTTGTGAGTTGTGCAGAACGAAGCAGTTAATCTCCCTAAGCAATTGTTGACACTGCGGCATATAGTTGCTATAATCGTTGCAAGTAGCACATTTAGTGTTTCTGCTGGCGAATTCGCTGTCTTTAACAAACGGTGCAACTTTAGTCGGCAATAATCTGTCCTGATAGATGGAACGGACATCGAATTAAGGATTAGATATGGAACGGTGCATGTTTACAAGCTGTCTCCGCCGAGTATCGGACGTCCTGGCCGGGCTGCGCAACTGCTGTGCCGCGTCGGGCCGCAAACGTCTGACTCTGCTTATGGATAGCTTCACGCACCTGCATCATCTTCACCACCGGGCGCACCTACACGCCCGAAATATCGCTTATCGCTGAACCCGCTCTGTGCATGTGCATGGGGCGGTTTTTGCTTGTGGCTGCAATTCTGCAGATGCATCGCCCTTGTGCGATGCGCGTTGCGGTCCCGACGAGTCGAAAGGGGAGATAGAGCCGTCATGAATCAGGAGGTACTGGTCCTGAATAGCGACTACGAGCCGCTAAACGTCTGCAATATGCGTAGAGCTATCGTCCTGCTTTATCTCGGTAAGGCAGACGTGCTTCATGTAGACGATGAGTCGGAAGATGCGGACCAGATCGGTGACTTTGTCATCCCGTCTGTCGTGAAGCTGCGCTCGCATGTAAAGCGCCCGCTGCCGGAGCTTAAGCTTTCGCGCAGAACCGTTTTTGCGCGCGACAACTACGTCTGCCAGTATTGCGGAACGTCGACAAAGGATCTAACGATTGATCACGTCATCCCGAAACGTCAGGGTGGCAATGCAAGCTGGGAGAATCTCGTCTGCTGCTGCAAGCGCTGCAACATGAAAAAGAGCGATAAGCTGGCGCATCAGGTCGGCATGAAACTTGCCCGCCCGCCGCGCCGCCCGCGATACGTGCCTTACATCAGTCTTACGAAATATGTTGTTGGCCGCAAAAATGAGGTCTGGCGAAACTACCTTCCGGTGTTCGCAGATCTGCCCGACTATTGTTAAAATAATGTATATAGGGCGTGCTGTCGAGTTTTTGTCCTCACCAGCACGCCTTTTTACCAAAACTCCGCGGGGCTAATCGTGGTCTGTTTTAACGAATCCGTGCAAGAATAGTATAATTGGCAAGAGGCTTCAGCCGCTGTTATCCGTTGTTTGTATCGACTGCCGGCAGGAATGCTAGCGTGATTGGGATAGCTATCGCGTAGATGTCGAATGATATTGAATCAATCTTTATTGGTGTCCGTCCATCGAAACCGATCGATCCGGAGATGGAGGACCTTGTTTCTGAGTGGCAATATTCGCAGATAAAACTCAGACGCAGCTTTGCTAATCCGGCAGTTCGACGAGAAGCCACTCAGATAGTTGCGCTCCTCGCTCTCGTTTTTGCCTGGCCCTACTACGTCTGGCTTCGCCGATGGCTGGTCGGTGGCTCTCTCCAAACCTATGGGCTCTTTGTCCTTCCGATGGCGCTGGGCTGGATCTGGGTAGCGCGCTACTGGCTTTTCACTCCAGAAATAGGACCGCTTCGGCGAGAAATTCGTGAAGAGCACCGCAACCGCGTTGCGCCACGAAAACCGGGAGTGCGCGAACTCACGGTTTTGCGTGTGCTCGTTGAAGGCGCCCCCGTAATAGATAGACGCACCCCGTGGCCGCTGGCTTTTGCTATGGTTGTGGACGCTGCTGCCTTCTGGGTTCAGGATCCGACCCTTATGTGCGTCGGATTCATCCTCACAATCGGCGGGATCGTGCTTTTTAGGTTTGGAAAGCTAGCTCTTCGTGCTGCGCTCTTTCCCTATCTGCTTTTGTTTGCAATGGTGCCGTTTCCCGGTCTCGTACAGGATGCAATTGCAAATCGCATCGAGCCCGCCTGTTTCGGCCCGGTTGAGCACATGATGACGAATTTGCATGTGCCAGCCTCCGTTACGCCAGAAGGCAACCCGCTCACGCTTACCATTAAGGGCCAACCGTACCGCATCTATGCGGAAAAGGTGGGGCTTTGCATTCCAGAGGCGATGCTTGTCTTACTGTTTTTGATACTTTATCTATCGCTCATCCGAACGCGAACCCGGTTTATCAAGCTCGGACCTTTTCTCTGTACATGCGTTCTTGTTAGCGTTCTCGTCGAAATGCGTTTGATACTGATCTGTTACGTAGCCACCATCGATAGAGACGTTGCCATGTTCTTCGAACCCATCACGCGTCTCCTGCTGCCCCTCGTGGGGCTTACAGGGGCCTATCTCTTGTCCCGAGGATTTCAATGCGTAAAGCTACACCGCTGGGTAGCGTTCTCGCTAAAACCCTGATTGCGCTATTCGCCTTAGAGATAGCCGCTGTCGTCATCCATCGGGTACAGGAGCGTCGCCCCATGGTGTCGCCACCTGCGCAGGTGGGCGAATGGCGTCGCGTGCCGACAGGACGGCCAATCTCAGACGCACAGAGAGACTATCCGAGGCAGATTTCCGTTCAGTATCTGAATGGGGAGCAGGAGCCGATCCATGTCGATCTCGCGATGGTCGAGTCGTTAAACGCGCTGCGCGCGCCTCAGCACTATCTCGTGGATGGGGATGGACGCGAAGTTCAAAGCGAAGTTAATATCCTGAAGTACGACAACAAGGATGCGTTCAATCTCTCGGTACTTCAGGGGCAAGATCAGGATCTCGTCTCGGTGCACTGGTTTCAGACGCCTGGCGGCGATCCTAAGCCAAACCGCGATGGCCTTGGGAACGCCGCCGCAGGCGCAATTGCGCTGCGGCGGCCGCTCTATTCGTGCGATGCGTGGCTGCAGATCCATGGTCAGATCGATGGACCAAAGATGCGCGCCCTCATGCAGAAGTTTGCAAACATGATTGCGGACTCAATCAAAAAATCGAGTTAACGCTTTTCGGAAACGAAGCCCTCTGCGGCAAGCAGGGTGTTGCGCAGCAACATCGCGATGGTCATCGGTCCAACGCCACCTGGAACGGGTGTGATGTGGCTCGCAACCAGCCTGGCCGATTCGAACTCCACGTCTCCCACATCATGATTGCGGCCTGCCACCCGATTGTAACCCGCATCCAGCACTGCTGCTCCCGGCTTTATCATGCTGCCCGTAATTAGCTCCGGCCTTCCAACAGCAGCAACGAGGATATCCGCCTCGCGTGTCTCCCTGGCAAGATCCTCTGTGCGCGAGTGACAGATGGTGACCGTCGCATTTCTGTTTAGCAGCATCATCGCAACCGGCTTACCCAGGATGATGCTTCTGCCAACGACTACGGCCTTCTTGCCCGCGATATCGATCTTATACCTATCCAGAAGTTCGATAATGCCCGCAGGAGTGCACGATGGGAAGGCGGGCTCGCCATTGATAAGCCCACCAAGGCTCATTCGGCTGATTCCATCGATGTCCTTTGCCGCGGAGACACAATCCAGAATAGCCGGCTCGTGAAGATGCTTTGGCACCGGATGTTGAACCAGTATCCCGGTGACATGCGGATCCTGGTTCAACCCTGCCACAAGATCCTCTGCCTCGGCCTGAGTCGCGTTCTCCCCGAGACGGTGCACGGAACTTCGCATCCCCACCCATCCGCAGGCCTTCTGCTTCATCGATACGTAGGTTTCAGAAGCCGGGTCTGCGCCAATAAGCACGGCAGCCAGATGAGGCGTTACTCCGGTGCGCGTCTTTAACTGTGCCACTCGCTCTGTTATCTCTGTTCGAATGGTCCGCGCCGTGGCGGACCCATCCAGCAATATTGCGCCTGGACGTCCGCTTCGGTTCTCTGCTTCACTCATATTCTCTCCTCAGAATTCAGCGAAAACTAATCTTCGTCGTCATCCTCATCTGCCTGAGCCGAAGCGGTGTCGTCCGCTTCAACCTCATCAGAATCTAGATCGCTGACATCCGTCATCTCGGCCAAATCATCAACCAGTTCAACTTCGGGACTCAGATCGGTACTCTGGCCAACAAATGCAGCAGGCGTCTCCGCAGAGGCGAGTGCGCCAAGAACCCCGTTCACAAATCGTCCCGATTCTGCGGTGCTGTACTTTTTTGCAAGCTCGACCGCCTCATTGATCGATGCGCTCGCAGGGATCGCCGGCATGGTGAGCATCTCCAGAGCAGCCAGCCGAAGGATGTTTCGGTCGACCGCGACCTGTCGCTGAAGCTTCCAACCAGAAGAGAGGATCGTGAGCGATTCATCCAGCGCGACCTGATGCCTGGCAATTCCGGTAACGAGCCGCGAGGTAAAGGAGGCGACGCTGAGCCAGTCGCCTATCTGCTTGCGCACCATCTGCGATACTCGAGCGTAATGTGCAGTGACTTCGTCATTGAAAATAAACCGCCGCTCGTTAATGAGATTTGTGATCTCATTGTGATCGAGAAGTGGCGCATCCACTGCGTAGATCTCTTCGTGCAGGCTGCGCGCGAATTTTCGGCCGCGCACGCGCATCTCCTTTTCGAGAGCGGCGGGCAGATTCTGAATGAGCTCGCGCATGAATCGGTCTACAAAGCGAACTTCGTCATCGGTGAGCGAAACGGTGCCCGCAACGGTGAGATCTGCAGAATAGACTGGCGCCTCCGAAACGATTGGAAGCAGATGCAAGGAGATCTGTTTAAAACCCTTAAAACGGTTCTTCAGTGATTTTTCACAATAGATCTCTTGCCAGTAAGGCGCAGAGAGCAACGCTCTTTCGATACAGCCGAGGCACGCCCGCTCAAGCGGAGCGCGCATTGTTTCAAGGCTGGCCCCAAGCACGCCTGTGATGTAATCCAGGCATACCTCTTCAGTCGGGGATCCACTTGCAGATCGAGATCCTCGCTGAACGAACTCCTTGCGAAGCCGCTCCATCGCGGCGGACGATGCTTCGTCGATAGATGTCTTGCCGACATCCACCTGATATAAAATTTTGAGCGCCCATTCACGAGCGAGGCGCCGGGAACTGATCACAACAAACTCCTTCAGTGGATGAATATCCTGTTATTTGCTTTATTGAACACTATAGTATGCTCTATTCGCGCCTATCCGGGCGATAGGATGGCCCTGGTGATTTCGGCCCACGCTAGATCCGGTCCATGAGGTATACTTCCACTATTCTCTGGCGACCGATGTTCGGGCGTCCATGTCTCGTAAATTCCGCTCACTTTAAGCGCTGGTTGGCTTGAACATGCCGTGTACACTTCCATCTGTCCGAATCCTCAACCTTCCCGTCCATGATGTCAACATGGAATCGGCGCTAACGGCGATCGACTCCTTCATCAAGTCTCGCACGCCGCATCATGTCGTCACGGCAGATGCCTCGATGCTAGTGATGGCGCAAGAGGACCCTGCGTTGCATGGCATTATCGGCAGGGCGGATCTGGTGACGCCAGACAGCGTTGGGATTTTATGGGCTGCGAAGCGGCAGGGAACGCCCCTTAGAGAGCGCGTTTCCGGCGTCGATATCGTTGAGAACCTCTGCGCCAGATCGGCCTCATCAGGTTATCGAATCTTCTTCTTTGGAGCTGCGCCTGGTATAGCGGATAAGGCTGCCGATCGTATGCGCGCTAAATACCCTGGAACTCAGATCGTCGGCACGCGAAACGGCTTTTACAAGGACACCGATGTCGAAGCTATCGTTCAGCAGATTAAAGACAGTCGTGCCGATGTCGTGTGCGTAGCGATGGGCATTCCAAAGCAAGAGAAGTGGATTGAGGCGAACCGTGATCGGCTAGACGCCTCGATACTCATCGGAGTTGGCGGCACCCTGGATGTTCTATCCGGCACAACACGCCGTGCGCCTCGGTGGATGCAGCGGCTTGCGCTGGAATGGCTGTGGCGCGTCATCAACAACCCGAAGAAGATCAGCAAAGTGCTGCTACTGCCTCGCTTCGTTACCATGGTCAGGCGCGCGTCCTGACCTATGTCTGCCGACACTGAGCAGACTGAGTCGCCTCTTCGAATCGCCGTCGCCGGGGTGCTTGCCGGCAGGGCGAGGTTCCACGATTCCCTCCTCTTTCACAATAAAGTGACTGTTGCGGCCATCCTGGACTCCGATTCTCGCACGGCGCGTATCTGGAGCCGCGAATTTCGCACGCGACCGGCCGTTTTCACTGATCTTGATAGCCTATTTGCATCTGATGCCGGTATCGAAGCGGTTCTGGTTGCGACTCCTGTTTCGGAAAGAACAGCCATCCTTCAGAACTGTGCGCTGGCAGGTATCGCCACCCTTGTCGACTTCCCGTTTGCTGAGAGCCTTAACAATATCGATGATCAGATCGCGCTCTCAGCGGAAAACCATACAATCGTCTGGCCGTGTGGAGATCACCTGTTTCAGCCGGCAGTCACTACAATGCTTCGGGCGCTGGAGCGTGGTGATATTGGCACGCCAGGCCGCCTCAAAGCGGAGATTGGTTTCCCGTTAACGGCGCAGTGTGCCATGGAGTATGGAGCCGACCCGATCGGGCTAGACTGGTATGAGCTTCTGCAGGCAGTTGCCTGTCGCTCTGCGGAGTTAGCAATCCGGTGTCTTGGAACTCCCGTGAGCGTGAACGCCGATATCGACCTGCCCAGACATGCGGCTATTCCGGGGCGCATCCCATCCGACCCGGTAGCAAATCTGATACTAACGCATGAGCAGGGCACTTCGACCCACCTGCTGAAGCTATCCCGTTCGGTTCTGCATTCGGAACGCTACCTTATCGCTGGCGACGGAGGCACTCTGGAGCTCACCTTGCGGCATGGCGAGCGGGCGCCAACGGTCGATACCGGGCCTATTGTGCGATTGCACCGAATCGGAGCGCGTCCCGAGACGCTCTATGTATCTACCGATGAATCTGGGGACAGGATTGCAGCGATGGAAGCGCTTATCGAAGCGTTTGCTGAAGGTGTGCGCAGCGGCTGTAGCGGCGGGACCATCACGGCAGCTCGCACGGCAATGGAAGCGGTTCACGGCGCGTTTTTATCTGCCAGTGAGGGGATCCGAATTCCGCTGCCAATGCAAAAACTGCCGGACATCGAGGCGATGCTCGAAGCCGGCAGCCGAGTCTGAGGAAAGTATTTGCGTCAGATCTCTGAGATCTTCACCGATCTGCCTTCGGTTGCGCTGAGCTCGAGCGCGTAGCACACCCGGTGCGTCTTGGCAGCATCTGCAAGATTTAGGGGCGACTCCACTCCGGTCCTGATGCTATCGATGAAGTGGCTAATCTGTCCATCGAAGGGATGGTGGCTCACATCGCCGCTGTCCGGACGGATTGTCGGCACCGTTACCCAGTCGGTAGAGCCGCCGCCATAATATTCGTTTGCGTAGATGTGGTTGTCTCGAATCGTGCCCTTGTCTCCAAGCAGATCGATATTGAACGCGTACGGCGACTTCACGTCGAAGGAGACGGAGACTTTTCCGATCGCTCCGCTCTCGAACTTCACGATGCCAACCGCATTCGTATCGTACTCATACTCCTGGTTGAGCTTGTTGCTATACGCCGTAACTTCCGTGATCTCTGAGCCCACGAACCAGCGCATGGCATCCACGCCATGGCATCCGGCAGAGAGCCATGCGGAGCCGGCGATCTCCTTCTTCACATTCCATCGGTACTGTAGATACTGCGGGCCGATATTATGCCAGTAATCCACCTCCGCATAGAAGATGTCGCCGATGGCCTTGTCTCCCATCGCCTTCTTGATCCACATAAACTCGGGGTTCCAGTGTAGAACAAAGCTTACTACGGTCTTCACGCCTGCGGCCTCAACAGCCTCGACCATCGCGGAAAGCGATGCCGGATCGTTTGCAACAGCCTTCTCGATGAGAATGTGCTTGCCAGCCTTCGCCGCAAGGATGGTCTGCTCTGGATGCTGATTCGGAGGTGTGCATAGCGAGACGGCATCCACATCCGGATCTGCAAGCAGCTCTTCGTAGCTGTTGTAGATCTTTGCATCAGCAACGCCGGTCTCTATCGCTTTGGCACGCGCTCCCTCCGGCGTACGGCTGCAAAGCCCAACCACGCGGACATCCGGTATCTTTGCAAACGACTTTATATGCTCTCCTGCCACCCAGCCGGTGCCAAGTACCGCAACACCAATTTCAGACATTCAAACCTCCCTGCAATATAGAATCAGTGGTTAGTGCATTTCCGTTTCACACGTGCCGATACCGCCGCGATAGAAGCTGAAGCGCACGTCGGGGTGTTCCGCCAGTAGAGACATCGGTACGGCGCTGTCCGCAATGCCTTTTGAAATCATCAATGTTGTGAGCCGCATTCCGAACGGATTGTCGTGATGCCCCGGGTGCCAGATGGATACCCGTTCTGCTTGCCAGGTTTGCGCCGGGCCAACGGTGAGAGCATGTGTCGGCACGAGCGGGATGTTGCCGCCGCCTGAGGTTCTGGCGTTTTGCACCAGAGTGAGCGGATGCAGTTCAACTGCACGCGTTCCCAGTTTGCGATACTCTGACGGTGTCGGGGGTGCGTCAACATAGGCTCCCGCTCTGCGCACCGGGTCGTTAAATGCCCAGTGCTTTATCTCTCCCTGCCCACCCTGAATGACAGCGCAGGTTACGCCGCTCCAGCTCTGCTCATAGACGCTGACATCTTCCGACGGAAAGTGCATGTTCTCTCGAGGCATGGCGAGTTCAGGCCGAATGCGATCGAAGCAGAGCTCTCTGTCTGCACGCGCAAAGGAGAGAGGGTGGTCCTGCTCCACAGCTTTTCCGTTTAACAGCCACTCGTCCATTCCCCAGAAATGTGCCGACTCAAGCGAGAGACCGAGCTGATTTACGAGCAGCGCGACCAGAGGAAGCTGCTCCGTAGGGCCAATTGGGCCGCAGATGCCAACAGGATTATCGGGTGTAGAGCGCTGCCAGGCGGCGATATACTCGAGCGCCTCCGCGAGATAGAACTCCTCAAGGGTGTCGTAGACCTCTATCTTAAACCCGGGCCTGCCCAGCGAAAGCAGTTGATCCGCCGTCAGCGCCGCGGCATCATCGAGGAGGGCCGAGTCTAACGTCGTATAGTCCCACCAATCGGGAGCAATCTTACTTAATTGTCTTGCCATTATATCTCCTGTGCACGCCCCTACCTTTAGCCCGCCAATTCATGCGCGCCGAGCGTAGTAATAAGCGGATTATCCTCCGGATGCGCATGCCCGAGATGCTGACAGAATCCCTCCGCATACTCGAAACCAGCAAGCGCTCCGCGCGACTGCGCCCAGCGGCGCATCGAATCGATATAGTCATCCAGCCCATGCTGTTTGCGCAGCCAGGCTCGCTGACTATCGTGGCTTGCGAGCGCCTCCGCCTTGGCCTCAATCTGTTGCGACACATCCACGAGGAAGTGGAGCTTGCCCGGCGTACCGAAAATATCGTGACCACCGATTGGGTCGGAATAAAACAGGTAGGGCACACCCGAGGTAGGCGCAAATTCGCCATCGGCAGGGTAGTTCTTCACAGAGGCATTAAAGCAGGCATCGCGAACAAGCTGTGATGTAATCTCATGATCGAACATGTAGTCGGCAGGAGGCGTCGTAAACACAATCTCTGGGTTTACCTTGCGAAACAGGCCGGCAACGCGCCGTCGAGCCTCGTTGCAGAAGGTGATCTCCAGATCCCGAAACTCAAGGCAGGTGTAGCTAGAGGCGCCAATAATCTGTGCGGCTCGTTCGGCTTCCGCGCGCCGGACAGCGGCGATCTCATCGCAGCCAAGCTCAACAGAGCCTTTGTCTCCTGGCGTCATGGTGGCCAGATGAAGCTCACAGCCGAGATCGCGCAGCCGCATCAGGGTACCCGAGCACAAAAACTCAATGTCGTCGGGGTGCGGCATCAGTGCGAGCACGCGCTTATTCATTTTGATAATTTCTCCACGGACATCAATGAAAATAGGTTCGCGCTAGGCAGACCTATTTCCTACCAAAAAAGGCCGTTTGTATCGTTCACACATCCCGATTGTGTCACCAACGCCACCGAAATACGTCATAATGAGCGTGCATGTGCATACGCCACATATTGTGAAGGAATAGTACCTATGCGTCAGGAGCAGTCTGCTCAGAGACTATCCATCCTCAGCCTTTCCCTTGCCGCCGCATCGATACTTGTCTGCTCAACCTCCCTGGTGCCGACAGCCGCATACGGCGCGCCCGTCGCTCAGACGACGGCCGAGCAGCGCCGTGCTGCGCACGATCTCGATCGTCTATTTGGCGAAGAGATGAAGATGGCCGGCGTGAAGCTGAAGTGGCATGGTGAGAGGCTAACAGAAGATACGATCTATGCCCTCGCGCTCACCGGGGCCTCCTGGGAGCCTGCGTGGGGCAAAGAGACGATGTTTTCTCTCGCGTGGGGCGAAGCCCGCAAAGTGCCTGCGCTTAACAAGCGCAACCAGCGCGGTCGCGACATTATCACCACCGAGGTTGCTGGTCTATATCAGTCTAAACAGTACCGCAAGCTCGTAGAGACAGCCACTTCAAGCTTTTCCCTGGATGAGATTGGTGTGGATGTTAACCTGAAGCAGTGGGTCGGCGATAGCCTGCTGCACCTGGGCCAGCCAGAGCAGGCGTTCCCGATTTTTGCTGCGCCCTTTGAGCCCAGTCCTGCCGATTCGAGGAGCGCAGAGTACAACAGAAGGTTCCGCGAGGAGGCTCTCGTCTCCGCGGAACGTGCCGGGCTGCGCAAAGAAGTGATCGCATTTACGCTTTCGCTGGTGCTGGATCCCGATACTGAGGATCCAAAGCCAGACCTGAAGCGGATTGGCATTCTTGAACAGGCGGGAGTCGATTTCGATCGCGTGCTTCTTGGGATACTTCAATCGCCTGAAAGACTGCGCGGCCTGCCAACCTATTTCTACGCCGCCGCCGATCTCATGGCATATCGCGCCTCCCCGCGCCTGTTCCCGTTTCTGCTTCAACTCGCCGATTCCAGCGATGTCTACCTGAAGTCTCGTGCTCTCGTTGGGCTCGGAATGGTCGCTTTCCATTCACGCGGCGCAGAGGGCTCCGACCGTACCGATCAGATCATTTATGCCATACCTAGAGAGTACGGTATCTCCTCTGGAGAGCGCAAACTGGTGGAGCGGACGCTGCGCGACGCGATTGCCAGCGATAAGTACCGGGTGCGCGCCGCTGCGGCGCTAGCCATCGGTTTGATAGGCGATCCTGAAAGCGAAGTGACCCTGCAGAAACTAACGAAAGATCGCGCCTACATCATGCTTGCCGAAAATGGGGAGCGCAGTAAGACGCGCAGAGTTCTCTTCCCGGTTCGCATGGCGGCAGCCGCGGCGCTTGAGCGGTTCGGGGTGCGTGTGGATGCTGGAGGGGGAACGTTCTCGGGTCGTGATCTCGATAAGGCACGGCACGGGGGATCCGATGAGAGCATGGACCACCGCAATCTGCGCAAAGAGGTTGGCAGCCTCATCACGATTTCGCCCATAGATTCTGCCACCGCCGTACCTTTCCGGTAGCCGGTGGCAATCATCCCTAAGTGTGATCAGGCAATAAGCTCGGGTATCAGATTGCCATACAGATCGGTCAATCGATAGTCACGCCCCGCATAGCGGTACGTAAGCTTCGTGTGATCGAAGCCCATCAACCGCATGATGGTTGCGTGAAGGTCGTGCACATGCACCGGGTTGACCTCCGCTTTGAAGCCGAATTCGTCCGTCGCGCCATACACCTGCCCACCCTTTACGCCTCCGCCAGCCATCCACACGGTGAAGCCATGGTGGTTGTGATCGCGGCCATTCTGTTTGCCCGCATTGGAGCCCGGTGTTGGCAGCTCAACGGTCGGCGTTCTGCCAAACTCTCCGCCCCAGATGATCAGGGTTTCGTCTAGCATGCCTCGCTGCTTCAGGTCTTTGATAAGCGCCCCGATTGGCTGATCCGACTCCTGCGCAAGTCTCCTGTGGTTCACCTCGATGTCATCATGGTTGTCCCACGGCTGGCCCGCCCCATGATAGAGCTGGATAAATCGAACACCCTTCTCCAGCAGTCTGCGCGCAATCAGCACCTGTCGCGCATACACGCCGTTGCCGTACATGTCACGGATGCTTTGTGGCTCCTTGGCAATGTCAAAGGCATCGGTGGCATCGCGCTGCATTCGGAACGCGAGCTCGTAGGACTGGATGCGCGATTCGAGCTGCATATCCAGGTGGCGCGTTGCAAGGTGCTTCTCGTTAAGCTGCTGAAGCAGATCCAACTGGGACCTCTGCTCCTTCTCATCGGTGTAGACATTTTTGATATGCTCTACCACCTTCTTGATATCGGTTTCAGCGGGATTGATGTAGGTGCCCTGATAGACGCCGGGGAGAAACCCGGATTGCCAGTTCTGCGTGTCCTGGATTGGGTAGCCGTTCGGGCACATGGCGATAAAGCCCGGCAGATTTTGATTTTCGGAGCCAAGTCCATAGGTTAGCCACGAACCCATGGCAGGGCGAACCAGGCGGCCATCCCCGCAGTTCATCAGGAGCAGAGAGGGCTCATGGTTGGGCACATCGGCATGCATCGAGCGGATAACCGCGATGTGGTCGATCTGCTCGGCGATATGCGGGAAGATCTCGCTGACTTCAATACCGGACTGACCGTACTTCTTAAAGCTGTAGGGGGAGCGGAAGCAGGCGCCTGTCTTGCGCTCGGTGGCGAGATTCGTGTAGGGCAGCGGCTTGCCATGATACTCAGTGAGTTTTGGTTTTGGATCGAACGTGTCTACGTGAGACGGTCCGCCGTTCTGAAACAGGAAGATGACGCGTTTGGCTTTGCACGGCAGCGGCGCGGGCCGCGGGGCAAGCGGATTGAGGGCACGTGAACTCGCGCCCTGGGCCGCATCTGCATGCGCTTCAGAAGTGAGTAGTCCGGCGAGCCCGAGCGCGGCAAATCCATTGCCCATGCGCCCCAGTAGCTCCCGCCGCGACATCATCGCCTCTTTCCAAACATCGTTGTGATTGAACTCAGACATTCTGCAGCCCTTCTCCGTGGTCCATCTCCATCACCTAACCACACAGCTACCCTATTATAGATCCATTTGACATTATGCTGCCAGTTGAGTGACATCAATCTTGCGACTCACACAGAGGTTGTGCATACATCCGGAGGCGGGTATTGGTGTCCCTCTCCCTGCGAGAGTGGTCTCTACCGTGTTTTCTACTGCGCCCGAAGAATGAGGGACCTGAGCAGAAAGAGGCCCGAGCTTTCGAGGGAGGCAAGCGGAAGGAGGGAGCG
>CAIXIX010000543.1 GCA_903919615.1 uncultured Chthonomonas sp. | reverse complement strand
GACCTGAAGATGGAGCCGATCCTCGCTGTATTCGCCGGATACGTTTTACGAGGTGAGCATGTTGATGCTGGCCCCGCACTTAAACAATATGTAGACGAAGCGCTGGATGAGATCGAGTACCTTACTGGTGGCCGAAACACGAAATGGGGTGCAGAACGGGCGAAGGATGGCCATCCTGCCCCCTTCAAACTGCACTACGTTGAAGTTGGAAACGAAGACTGGTTTGACCGCTCCGGCAGTTATGAGGCGCGATTCGCTCAGTTCTTCAAGGCAATCAAACAGCGTTATCCAGAGCTGCAGGTCATCGCCACCGGGCCCGTTAAGTTGGTAACGCCAGACGTAATCGACGATCATTACTACCGTTCTGCAGCCGATATGGAGCGAGACGTTCATCACTACGACAACTATCCGAGAACAGGGCCTAAAATATTCGTTGGAGAATGGGCATCGACAGAGGGCTCACCGACGCCCACTTTGAAGGCAGCCTTAGGCGATGCCGCGTGGTTAATCGGGATGGAGCGGAATTCAGACTTAATTCCAATATCCTGCTATGCGCCATTGCTGGTTAACGTGAACCGGGGCGCAAGGCAATGGGGCACAAACCTGATTGGCTACGACGCACTAAACAGCTTCGGTTCCCCATCCTACTATGTCCAGGCGCTGTTTGGCAACAACCGGGGCGATCAAGCGCTGCCTGTTCAGATCAAGCCACAGATAATTTCCAAGCCCGAGTCTGCGCCGTTGCCGCATGGAGCGATCGGATTAGGCACATGGTCAACCCAGGCAGAATTCAAGGACATTACGGTAACACATGAGGGGCAGGCGCTATACACTTCGGACTTCTTAAACGGAGCCGCAGGTTGGAAGAATGGCCAGGGCAATTGGAAGACTGCGGAAGGTGCGTTCCGACAATCGCTAAACGAAGTGGATTGCCGTGCGACCGTTGGCGACGCGCACTGGTCCGACTATACCTATTCGCTTAAAGCACGCAAGATATCAGGTGCAGAGGGTTTCCTCATTATGTTTCATGTCCAGGACAGCGACAATTTCCTGTGGTGGAACATCGGAGGTTGGGGAAATTCACGCTCGGTAATTGAACGAGAGAGAGATGGAGCTAAGGCCGAACTCGGTGCGGCATCCTCTGTCACGGTTGAAACTGGTCGCTGGTACGACATCAAAGTTGAGGTAGCCGGCCGGCGTATCCGATGCTATCTGGACGGAAAGCTTATCACGGAAACGACCGATAGAGCGGGCAACACCAGCGTGGATCCAATCTACTCAACTGCAAGCACAGATGACCACAGTGGCGATGTAATCGTCAAAGTTGTCAATGTGTCACGCGATCCACAAAAGCTTCAAGTAACCCTTAGCGGCGCAACCAACCTCACCGGATCCGCCACAATTACTGTGATTAAGGGCCAGCCTGGAGACATCAATAGCGTTGATGATCCGCATCACGTATCACCAACAACCACGCAGATATCTGGTGTTCGCGAGAATTTCGAGCATGATTTCGCGCCATACTCTGTAACGGTTCTGCGTATCCATAGGTCGAAATGACAAATTAGTTTCTTTGTCCAGCGTGGGATTAAGAACGCGTTTTGCGTACTTAACTGAAAGGGATGCGGGCGAGCAGGACGATCTCATTCTGCCCGCCTAAAATGCAAGGTGAATGGTTCCAATGTCTGGTTTTGCCCTGTGCTCTGCTCTGCTTACCGTATTAGCATCTTCGGGCGTGAAGCCCGTTTTGCAGATGAGCTTTCCGCAATTGATTGCGTCAAAGTACGGCACCTCAAAAACGACGCCACCTGAGGGCCACCGGCCATCTGTGGAAACAGTATTCGTTAACAGGTCGCTGCTGCCAGCAAACGCAACCATACAATCAGCGGCTCGAAGTGCTAGCGGGATCGTTTGGGTCGTAACGAATTCCGGCGCGTACCAACAGAAGGGAAGCGAATGTACACCGCTCGCTTCACCATCCGTTTCGCTTGCAACTCAGCTTCCGATCCAGGCCGGAACTCGAATCAACCATGTTACTTCGGACAAGCTTGGACACATTTGGGCAGCAACAACCAGTGGCGTATATATTACGGATGGAGCAGACTGGTGGGAGAGGCTAGATCGTAAAGACGGTGTGCCGTATGACGACGTAAATGTCGTTTTTCTGGCTGCCAACGGTGATGTGTGGGGCGGCACCAACGAGGGCGCGTGGCGATTGCGTGATGGCAAGTTCCGATACTTCTGGGGCAAACGCTGGCTCCCTGGAAATCATGTTGCAGCGATCTGGGGCGATAGCAAGGGGCGAACCTGGTTTGAGACCAATGAGGGCGTAGGAAGTATTGAAGAGCAAAAGATGACGCTCGCTGAAAAGGCGGCTCATTATGATGCCATCACGCAGGAGCGGCATAACCGACGCGGTTACATCGGCTTAACACACTTAAAGGTTCCTGGTGAACCAACCGCTGGTGCGAACTACGAGGCAGCCGATAGCGATGGGCTTTGGACCTCGTACTATGTTGCCGCGATGGCATTTCGATATGCTGCTACCCACTCCGCGCAAGCTCGCGAAGAAGCGCGCCGCTCAATGAACGCAATGCTTGAGCTCGAGCGCCTCTCCGGCATACCTGGGTACCCCGCGCGCTGCGCGATTACGGAACAAGAGATAAAGGACGGGATACTCGGCTTCAATCCGGATGCGCCGGTGCATGTGCCTGGCGACCCCGCAAAGTACTGGGTCAAGTCCCCAGTTGAGCCCGGTGTATGGCTTAAGACGGATACCTCGTCAGACACAATGGACGGTCACTTCTTCGCCTGGTTTCTGTATCATGATCTAGTTGCAGACGCAGCAGAGAAAAAGAAGATCGAAGCGATTGTCCGCCGTGCGGTTGATTACATTATCGAGCACGGTTATACACTGATCGGGCACTCTGGCCGTGTAACAAGATGGGGCATGTGGGCTCCTCAATCGCTAAACTTCGATCCCTACTGGTCGGAACAGCGCGGGCTCAATTCGATGGAGATCCTTTCTCATCTAAAGATGGCATTCCATATTACCGGCGACCAGAAGTATCAGCGGGCGTACGAAGAGCTAATCCAAAAGCACCATTATCTACAGAACACCCTCCTTATTCGCAGAGGCTCGCTTGTAGACTGGTGGGAGATCAATCACTCAGATGATCAGCTCATGACTATTGGGTATTATCCGCTTTTGATGCTTGAGAAGAACCCCGACTACCGGAGAATTCTACTTCAGAGCCTGGCCCGAACCTGGGAAAATTCAGTAAATGGCGAGCAGACGCAAAGAGCCGAGCACAGCAGCTTCTATAACTTTGCATACGGCGCAATGTCGGGTAGCGCCTGTGACGCAGATGACGGAATTGCCGATCTTCAGGATTGGCCATGGGATTTGGTGGATTGGACCATTCACAATAGTCAACGTCATGATGTCAAGATTCTTCAGCATCCCAACGTCGACTGGGAGTATAAGTCCCATCTTGATCGCGTTGTCCCGTCGTCTGAACGCTATGTCAAGCGATGGAACGGTAATCCGTGGCAGGGAGACGCTGGTAACGATGGAAAGCTCGAGCAGGACGGCAGTACCTGGCTAATCGGATATTGGATGGGGGTGTATCACGGTTACATCAAACCGAATCAGTAACCATACCGGCATCCGAATGGGTATGTAAACCAGACCGGTGGCGACCTATGACCGATAAACAGACTATGGCGGAACTGCCACACACTCCTGATTCTATTCAGAAGATCGAATCACGCGCCAAGCGAGGTTCGCGGATTCTGGAGCTAGATATCTTGCGCGGCATCGCCATTCTACTCGTTCTAGGTCACCACCTCCCCGTCGAAATGCACGAAGGACGTCTCCTTCGCATACCGATGACAATCTGGTATCGTGTAGGATGGACCGGCGTAGATCTCTTCTTTGTTTTGAGTGGGTTTCTGGTTGGAGGTCTGCTCTTCAACGAGATTCAGACACGAGGATCTCTTGATGCAAAGAGGTTTATTGTTCGGCGAGGTTTCAAGATCTGGCCATCCTACTACCTGTGCATAGCCGCTCAATTCGCATGGAATATCTGGGTTGAGCATAAGTCGACGAGCTATGCCTCGTATCTATTCCGGTACAACGCGCTCCACGTTCAAAACTATACGGGCACAGGCTGGCATTTATGGAGCCTTGCGGTCGAGGAGCACTTCTACCTCGTGCTGCCGCTTCTGTTGCTAGCCATCACCGCGGGCGGCAAAAGACCGCTGCCCCGTTATTTCCCTGTAATTGGAGCAGCAGTACTGCTCTTCTGCCTGTCCTGGAGGCTGATCTTTTTCTGGAATCGGCCCTTTGACTCGATGGCAATGATGTTTCCAACCCACATCAGGATGGATAGCCTGTTCTTTGGCGTGCTCATCAGCTACGTGTACCACTATCACGCTACTCTGTTCAATAATATTAGCAAGTACCGCACTCAACTGCTTGTTGCCGGCCTGATCGTTATTGCACCGTTCTGCTTGCTCGTGCAGCAGGAACATCGTGTGATCTACACGCTAGGATATTCCTTGCTCTTTGCTGCATATGGTGCAATCCTGATTTTCCTGATTACTGCCCCACACTCGGGAGGCTCGTGGCTGCGAATAAGGGAAAGCTTTTTCGTGCGGCTGATTGCCTGGATCGGCACGTACAGCTACTCAATATACCTCTGGCACTACTACATCGCGATCGCCCTCAGCAAACCGGAGGCACGCGTCTTGCTGAACCCCATCAATCCCGATCTGCGCCTTGCGCTCGTCGCCGTCTTCTTTGTTGGAACCTCTGTGATCCTGGGAGTAATACTTGGGAAGGCAGTCGAGATACCTATGCTGCACCTGCGTGAACGGGTGTTCCCAGCAAGGTCAACAGCGGTGTAAGCAGAATTAGCGAATTTCGTTGTGCAAAAACAGCTTGCCCGTACATGATGCGTTAACCACTGGGTGAACAATAGGTACGGGCAAATTAATCCAAACTATGTAATCGGAACCGAGTGTTCTTTGCTAAATTGCGAGCGTTTCCAGCCGATGAATGCACGTCTCAACCAGATGTTCCAGGCTGCCGGCGCCGAAGGGCGTCTGCCACACAGGATAGATATCTTCACTATATAGATTCCGCGGCGGCAAGTAGCCGAAATGACCATTTACAACATTCATTACGCAGATGGCATGATTGGGAAACTTGGCCCGGATTTCGCTCTGAAGCTCCGAATATGCTTCGTTGGGATGCCCAATGAAGAATGCCCCACCGATCTGCCAGATCCAGACAGGCACATGAGTCGAACTGCGCTGTCCCAGCGCCTCACGAATAAGCCTCTTGCGGTTCAGGCGCTCAACTGTAACTCGGTCTGTGCACGACCGCAGCAGCGCGTCGATTGCTGCAATTGATGGCATCTCCTGCAAGGGAAATTCCACATCGATCTGGTGGCAGTTTAGCTCTGTTGGTGCCGAAGACGGGACCTGATTCCATTTTGCTAGTGGGGCGCCAGACTCAATAGCCCCATTAAAATGCAGCGCTTTCCCCGGCAGGTTCATTCCCGAAAGCGTTGAAAGCACAGCATAGCCAAGCTCTCGCCCGTGAGCATCTGCAATCCGAACATCGTCCGTGTACTGATATGCTGGAGCAAGCTCGCCAGAGGCGCCTTGTAGGAAGAGACAAGGACCAGCGGCTGCATCGTGCTCGATCACATCGCGCAATGCTCCAACAAAATCGGGCGAGATTAATCGATTATCCCATGCCAGCGTTGTTGGATGGCACGCGTAGTTGACAATAACGCCGGACTGTTTACCAGCCAACGTTGTGATACGTCCCACAAGCAACGTATCGTCAGCTTCTCCTTTTGGATTGTAACCGCATAGATATCTCGCTGCATCAGGATCCTTAAAATCTCTATTCTTCGCCAGGCCACACTTTCCGTATCTCCACTCAAGTGCGCACCCTTCTTCACCATCCTGCGCGGCCTTGATAACTTCTACGATGTTCTGCCTTAATTGAACCAGGTATGGTTCAATTAACTCTCCGCCTGGCTTTTCGCCATCGGCAACACTGAGCACTGGCCCCGCATGCGTGTGTGTGAACGAAAGCATCAGCCGGTTACTGGCAATCCCCGTATTCTCCAACACGTAATGCCGTACAAACCACTCATCCCGGTAACTGCGCCACCAACCGAGATCCAATGAAACAAGCACGGTGGCAGGCTCTTCTGCCGATGTTCGAAACGAAACAGCAGTGGCCGTAAGTGGTCGATGGATACCCTGCGCAACATCGTGAGTTGCCGCTCCCCAGTTTCGCGCGTAGATGCCAACCGGAGGAGTGATATCTGTGCGAGCAACGCCAATAAGGCCCTCAAATGCCGGGTGAGCGACGCCGGAATCGGGTCGCTCCAATCTATCGTCAATCATTTTGCAATCCTCTCTTCTGAGAGCACACGTTCTGTTTCGCGCAGTGTAGCAGCGATGTCATCATCGGTATGCGCGAAGGAGATGCTCCCCTGCTTTGTGGCCAGGGGGAAATGGTATATTCCATGTTCTATTAGGTTGCGGCGGTATTTCACGTCTCGCTCCATGTCGTGATTTGCCGCGATGTCATGCCAGTCAACAGGCGCATGGTCCATGAAATACATGCAGAATGCGGAACCTTGTCTGGCGACAACTGCCTCGATGCCGAATTTCCTTATCAGCGTGGTGAGACCGATCTCCATCTCATTGCCGAGGCGCTCGAGGTGGCCGTAAATAACACCGCCTTGCTCAAGGAGCAGTTCCATAACAGCGATCGCTGCCGCCATAACCAGCGGATGCCCGTTATACGTGCCGGCAATCAACACACGCTTCGCCGCATCAGGTGCATCAAAAAGGCTCATAATCTCCTTCTTTCCGCCAATCGCCCCGAGTGGATACCCATTGGCAATTGCTTTACCAAATATGGTGAGGTCCGGCGTAATGCCGAGAATGGACTGATACCCTCCCAATGCGTGGCGAAAACCTGTCTTTACCTCATCCAATGCAAGGACAACACCTTGCATTGAGCAAAGTTCGCGCACCGCCTGCCAGTAACCAGGCTCCGGCTTAACAACACCGATATTCTGCAGGATTGGTTCGCTCAACAGGCAAGCGATTTTTCCCGTGCGCACAAGCGTTTCAATGGCTGCTAAATCATTGAAGCCGACAACATGCACATGCTTGCCCACAGATGGCGCCACGCCCGCAGTCAGCGGTACGAAGGGATATTCACCCCCCGCAACGCGCGGCACAATCGAAGCACGCGACGACATAACATTGCAGGCAACTTCATCGTGATATCCGTTATATCCACCCTGCATCACGATGATATCTGTTCGCCCCGTATAGGCTCGTGCAAGGCGCAGGGCATGGTAAGTGGCCTCACTCCCCGTTGTTGTAAACCGAACGAGATCGAGAGATGGAACGCATCGGCAAAGCAACTCGGCAGCCCGTCCCTCCCAGGGGGCCGTTCCAGAACCTGACAATGGCCATCCCTGTTCCAGAGCCGCTCGGACTGCCGTATCGACGTGCGAGTTGGAATGGCCAAGCAGAAATGGAGCAAACGCCGCATGATAATCTATAAATCGATTACCATCAGCATCCCACAGGTACGCGCCACTGCCCCGCACAAACGCGATCTCCGGATCGACACGTCTGTTAATCGAGACGCACCCCCCGGGAATTCTTTCGCGACTATGCGCAAACACCTCCGCCGACCGTGATCGCTCCACTCTTTCCTGTTCCTTCTTCCCTTTTCCCGATCAGTTACAGATAAGCGGCATTGCAAGCGCCGCCACTACTAACTCATCTCATCCCTCTTCCCTGTACCCTACCAGTCTCCTGCTGCCCCGTCTTCGTAGTAGCTCCGCTGCGGCAACTCCTGCTCGAAAGGGTGCTTCGCAACCTCTTTTTCGTTGATCTCGATTCCCAAACCGGGTCGATCGGATGGTCGTACCAGTCTTCCCTGTTTCTCAACGACAAAGCCTTCGGTAACCACATCCTGTCGCCATGGAACATCGGAATGAACAGATTCGCAGATAATATAGCTTGGAGTTGCGAAGCCAAATTCAAGGCTTGCGGCCGTACTGACTGGACCTTGCGGATTGTGAGGCGCCATGGCCATACGTACGGATTCTGCCATGGCGGCTATCCTGCGCATCTCCGTAAAGCCTCCCGCATGGGTAATGTCACACTGCAACACACTGCAGGCTCTCTTCTCTACATATTCGCGCACAGAGTACTGAGACACCAGTCGTTCTCCCGTTGCGATTGGCGTCATTACGGCTCGCTGAATGTTTGCGATGTCGTCAACCGTTTCGGGCCAGCAGGGCTCTTCGAACCAGTACAAACCATACGGTTCGAGCACCTTTGCAAACATCATTCCCATACGTGGGCTTGGGCGTGCATGGCAGTCGACCATGATATCAATACTATCTCCCACTGCCTCTCGCATGGCCCGAACGCATGCCTCGGCATAACGCAGCGGCTTCAATCCTTCTAGTGGGCCTGTCTCTGGCACTGCCATCGATTTGAATGCAGTAAATCCATCCTGTACGGCCTGAGCCGCTAACTCGCCGAAGCGCTTCGAATCGGAGCAGTCCGTATCGTAGAAATCCTCCATCTTTCCGCCGCCGAGGTGGGCGTAAAGTCGGATGAAATCGCGCACCGGCCCACCCCATAACTTATGACACGGCACGCCATGAATTTTGCCCAGGATATCCCATAGGGCAATATCGATGCCGGAGATCGCAGTGCCTCGCACGATGCCGTTACCATGCCAGAAGTGCTGACGATACATGATCTGCCACAGGTACTCGATTCGCGTAGGGTCCTCACCGATGAGGAGCGGCGCAATGTCCTCAATTGCACCAACTACCGATCGTGTGTGCCATTCCAATGTGGCCTCACCCCATCCATACAGCCCAGGCTGATCGGTTAGGACCTTCACAAAGATCCAGTTACGCATTCGCGCGTAGCAAACTTTCGTCTCGATGCCAGTAATTTTCACTGTTTCTTCCTTCGATCGTGATTATATAAAAGCGACTGCTAAACTCTTGCCTTATGGGCTATCAAGCCACTTTGGCCGCTGAGACGCATCACGGAAGTCCGGAACTCGTATCGGTGTTCCGCCATTTTCGATTGATATCTGCGAACATAACCCTGCAGCAGTCCACTCTAACGCCATATCGATATCAACCGGCGTTGGGGATCCAGTTTGAATTGCCAGGGCAAATTCGCGACCAACATGAAAATCGCCGCCTCCATGGCCAGTTGTCCGCGCGACCTCCTCATGCTCTCGCCAGACTTTTGGAATGAAGTCATCAAAGTCGGTGAGCGGCCGCCACTGTCTCTTCTCGTCCGGGCGATTCTCTCCAACCCACACGCGGGCTGCGGTTCCCTCGCGAGATGCCTCGTACACTCCTGCCGTGCCCTGCAGACTGTAGTAGTAGGCAAGATGCGGTCGATTTGAGAGCATGTCCAAACGAACACGTATTAGTTTTCCGCTCTTGAGTCGGCAGAGCATTAAAGTCGTATCATCGTGAGGATATTCAGGAACGGTATGGATACCCGAACCGAGGCACGTGACCGCTTCGACGCGCTCGGCAGGATCTAGAGTTGTAAACCAGCTCATAACCGGACCCAGGCTATGTGTTCCATAGGTACAACCACGCTGGCCAACCTGCCAGTACTGCCTCCACGAAGGCGAACCATCTGGAGTGTGGTGCATGTGACGCACCTCATGCAAGTATTCACCTTCGCCATAATAGAGCTCACCGAAAAGCCCTGCCCGAACCATCTCTTTTATCTGCAGAATATCACGGCCGTAGCAGTAGTTCTCCGCCATCATGTAACTGCGTCCAGAGGATGTGACGGCGTCTTTTAATCTCCAACACTCGTCAATCGAGATGGCCGCGGTTACTTCTGAGAGTACATCAATGCCGGCCCTCAACGCGAGGATGGCCTGCGGCACGTGCAGATGCATCGGTGTACCGAGGACAACCGCATCGACTTGATCCAGCAGATCCTCGTAGCGATCCGTACTGAACGGAATATTGTGTTTTTCGACGTCAGCGGCCCTTCTTGCAGGGTCCAACTCGCAATAGGCATCTATACTTACTCCGGGTACGGAACGCAATCCTGTAACAAAGGATAGGCCGCGCTTTCCTGCGATCCCTACCCTTAACTTTTTGGCGCTCATAAACTCGAAATCTCCTTGCGGCAATACGGGCCGGAAAAACCAGACCGAATGTAGGTTCGAGATCCGGACCGTGTCGACCTGCAGAACGGCACGGCCAGCAAGCCCTCAAATTCAAGATTAAATTGTGAATTTGTCACAGTAGTACAATGCAGTCAATTCACCCTACCCATTGACTCTGTGCCGTTAAGTCAACCATACTACTCATGCTGTTAAATGTTCGTACGCTTTAGAGCACCACTCTAGGGATGCGATATTGTTTCTAATATAATCCGTGGCCAATTTGGCCCGGCCGGCATAGCTGACGCACTGGAGAATGGATGAGTTCGGACGCTCAAATCGCTCTAAAAGTCAAGGCATGTGTCTTGCTCTGCGCACTCCGTGGAGACTTTAGATACAGCTCACATCTGAACGGCTCCTTGATTGTCTTTTCACTGACCGAATCTTGCCCTCAGACCAGGGCACGGCGAGTTCAGCTGGAAATTGACACGAGCAGTCGCTTGCTAACGCTGCGCCAGGTTGCAGCCAATGATGGAACGCCTATCGGAAATGAATTACTCATCGTTGATGTAAATCAGCCGTTTCGATCTCTTCTATCAGATGTGAAGCAACACGTTCGAACCTGTCTTACTTTTGTCACAACAACTGACGTAAACGTTGCGGTTCAGCGTCCAGAACGCAATGCCAATATTACTCAGCTTAGAAACGGTCGTAGTTCGGTTGAGCGAGGCTTTGCTGCATGGGCCCTGGCGCGAGACGGTAACGCGGACGGAATTCAAGCTATCATTGAAGCTTTCCACAGTGACCGGTCGCGAAGCGTCCGCATCGATGCTCTGAATGCATTAGTGAACGCACTAAAGAGTCAGAAAGTGGAACAGAGTGTTGTGTTGCCACTGGTAAAGGCTGCGTGTGACGACGGTGACGAAGTTATATGCAAGGCAGCGGCCAGGATAATGAAGAATATGTTTGCTGACGCGACCGGCTAAATAAAGTTTGCGACAGAGGGAATAACTAATCTTCCAGTCCTAAGAACGTTTCGCCCTCGTCAAATTCTTGTCGCTCCTCGATCGGTTCGCCCTCGACGCAGGAATGTCGCACATTCCGCGTGAATGATCTCCAGGGTTTCACACATAAGACATGGATAGGAGCGAAGGATGGCGGAGCCAATGTTTCACCCCCAGTTAATGGATTACCTTGACGGTTTGGTGCCGGCGCGTGATGAAGTGATGGCCGAAATGGAGGCCTATGCCCGCGAGGTACGCTTTCCTATCATTGGCACAGCGGCTGGATACTACAACTACATTCTGGCAAGGATAACAGGCGCGACACAGGTTTTCGAGCTTGGATCCGGCTTTGGTTACTCAACCGCATGGTTTGCCCGTGCCGTTAAAGAGAATGGAGGTGGTGGTGTTCACCATGTGGTGTGGGATGAGGATCTTTCATCGAAAGCGCGCGGATATCTCGGTCGTCTTGGGTACGACGATATTGTCGAGTTCCACGTAGGCGAGGCTGTCGAGACGCTGCGCAACACGCCTGGCAAGTTCGACCTCATGTTTAACGACATCGATAAGCACGGTTACCCCGCGAGTATTCCGGTCATCAAAGACAAGCTAAAACCGGGCGGGATCCTGCTGATCGACAATATGCTGTGGCATGGTGCGATCTTTAATGCTGAAGATAGCTCAGACAACACGGCAGGCGTCAAGCTCGTTACGGAGATGCTGACGACCGATCCAGACTTCAAATCTACCCTTATTCCTATTCGGGATGGCATGATTATGAGCCTGTACTTGCCGATTGGCAAGTAAGTAAATGGGTAATTTGGTAAGGCGGTAATTGGGCTAGCCGTCGATAGCTGCTAGGTGTTGGGTTGTCAGTATTAGGACGGTGGACCGTGCTGGCCGGCGGGTCCTCCTGAGGTTGGATGAATGCCGGCAGCTCGAAGGCTGCCATCGACCGTCGCAGTGATTCGATAGCTCCAGTCCCGAACGACAGACGGAGTCGCTGCCCACAGTGCAACGTGATCGGAATTTGCGCGATGGTCGGGAAATGCGACATACCCTGCTATGGCCACCGGGTTAGGGAATTCAATGGTTACCGTTGGTGCCGTTCTCCCACGCTGCCATGTTGACGTGCCACCCGCAAGTCCAAACGTGGAAGCTTGCCGTGCTGGGTGGATTATCCAGGAGTTTGGGACGGGGATACCTATGGTGTCCGATCCAAGTGTTGCGTGATGGGTATCGAAGATGTCATCACTGAGATGCATCGATGAGAGCATTACGAGCTTAAACGCCTCATCCCAGTGAGTATCATCGAGTATCGCATCTCCAGACACGCTGATCGAGACAAGCGCCTGGATACCGGTTTCCGATGGCGGCAGGATCCGCAGCCCCCCAACCACGGCAAGCCCTGCAATCTTCCCGGTAAACTCGATACACAGCGCCTCGTCGCAGTTCTCGACGGACATGATCCTGATCGCCGCTCCTTGCATCGGTCCATCATAGCGGTGCAGCCAGACAACTGGCATTAGGACAACTGAGGTACCCCAGGCGCCATTTACGCAAGTCATTCGGAAATAGGAAGACTTGGTGTGCAGCGCAGCAATCTGCGCCTTACCCTTCTCATCGCCATAGACGATTTCAACTATAGTTGGGTGTTTCGGCTTTTGGTGAATTGACCATAAACCTGTTGTGTCAGGCAACGGTACTAATGTTTGGTGTTTCATGTTGATCACTATAGTGGCAGCATTGTGACCGCTGTGCCTTCACGCCTGTCCATTCCGGCAGGTGCAGTGATGACGAACGCGTTCTGCTCAGTGATTACGTCTGCGCGCAGGAGGATCCATAGCTACTAACGAATTCTGGCTCAAGATCATGAAGAGGGCTACAATATGGGTCTAACTGTTAATCATGGTTGTTTTAACTCACCATACAGCACTTTTGATTGGTGGAGACGCCGGATCGCAATAACGGCGGGCATACCAATCGAGAGGATGGACGGCTATTGCGAAGACGAGAGCCTAACTCCTATCCCGTGGGATCTGTACGAACCCGACATACTGATCGCTCTGCTGGTGCATTGTGATAACTATGATGGCATTGCGGCGGAGTCCTGTGGCCCTCTGGCGGACAGATTACAACAATTGCTTGACGTCATGATCGCCAAATCAGAGGATGAAACCGAGGAACAGATAATAACGAGCAAGTTCATCCGCGGGCTTCGCAGAGCGGCGCGAAAGAACAATTGGCTTGAGCTTGCTTAAAGTGGAGATCGCATTGACGAGAAAGCAATCCACGATATCTGCAATCACTCTGTCGGCGCGTTGTTGGCTCACAGTTTGTTCGAAAACATAAGTCCAGATTTCCACCAGTTCAGCCTCAGCGGCCCGAGAAAGCCGATACCGTCGGCGGCTCATCCCTGCGTCGCATGAGCTGAGCGCTTATGGCCCTCGTGAGTAATGTGGGAAACGATGTCGTCGGCTGAGGATAACTCCAGATAGTTTCCACGATCAATCTGTGCAAAACTCTCGCGAACCTGGTTTCGCAACTCTTCTAATCGCACATCTTGATGTGCATCGCGCTCTTTCAGCAGCCGAGCGCTTCCCGGACGACCTCGCTCTCAGAATGGTAATGTCCACTCTTCACTTTTCCCGCGATATACTGATCAAATTCTGGAATGACTGAAACGGTCATATCCTGTCTCCCTTGATACTCAATCACTATTCCAAGTACTACCACAACGCAACACGAATAACAAAAACCAGTATTGGTGATGCACAAGGGACGACTGGATTGGCGGCTGTGGGGGTAATCCTGTGAGCAGAGGGTTTGAAGGTACCTTGCCATGTACAAAGAGATGTAGTTAGGAGATGGGTCTAACCGAGTCGAGAGGACCTACTGCGTTCATTCTCCCTCGCCGGTTGGCGGCTGCAGAGACTCCGATGGGGTCTGCCGACTTACAGGCTAAGGCGCGCATGTAGACGGACTTCTGGCGCGCACTCCGTCTTCATTCGCCCGATCCGACCAATCGCTCCGATCGGTCCTAGTCACGTTCAAGCAACTTACCACAACACCACGTCTCAAAATCTGCCATTCGGTGAATAGCATGACGAACCACTGCGGAAGTACCATTGCGAAAACGATGTTGCGCTTGCTTGAACCGGGGAGGTCTTATGAAATTCCGATGGTGCCTATTGTTTGCGTTAGCACCCGCTGCTTGTGCTTCCAACTCCTCGCTGGCACAGAGCCCTCAAAACGATGCACAGAAACAACCCGTAAACCATACTGCCAGAGGTAAAGTTGCGCCTCCCATCCCAGAATCGCTACGCCAGCATTCCGCTGTTCGCATCGTCATTCCAGAGCTCACTGAGGTTCCGGTAACACTGAAGGATGAGATCCAGTCCGGGGCTAATGTGAAAGGCAGTGAGCTGCTGTTCTTCGTGACCCGAGATGTCTACGGTCCTGGCCACGTACTCCTTATCACCCGGGGCACACCGGCTATTGGCCGCATTGTTGAGAGCAAGAAGTATCAGAGCTTCGGTCGATCGGGCAAACTCGTGCTGACATGTGACTACGTTCTTGCCCAGGACAAGACCAGGATCCCGCTCCGAGGCGTTAAACAGGAAACCCGCGGCGCATCCCAAAACGGATTTGCAGCCGCGATCTCTGGCGGAACAGCCGCTTATGGCATTGATGATGGAGTGTATGGAACGACGATCAAGGGCGGATCGGAGCTTGCGCGCGGAGCCCTTGGGGGAATTGCCTGGTTAGGTATCGGCGCTATCGTGGATAGTTTCGTGTATGGTAAAGACGCGAAGCTGCATGTTGGCAAGGACTACAATGTCTATGTAGAGGCGGACACGCTAACAGGCGCGCCGGTGCCAAACCTGGAGCCATTTTCGCCCGGTCAGCGACCACAATCGGCAATTCTCACCCTCAAGAATGGCGACTTTATTGCGGGCCATGTGGTGAAAGACGGCGACGTCTACATCGTGTCGCACCCAGGCGGGCCAAGCACGTACAGGGTGTCCGAGGTGAAGTCCGTGCAGTTCGCGAAGGACGCCAGCGATTGAGCGACAAATAAGCTAACGAAATCCTCAAAAGATGTGGCCCAGATCGAAGTCGGTCTGGGCCATTCAGTTTTCACTATTCGCGAACGGCGTCGTGCATCATGTATTCGCTGGAGTAGTTCGGCGGCTCTTTGGTAATCCAGACGTCGTGGACGTGGCTCTCCCGCAGACTTGCTCCGGTAATCCGTATGAACTCAGAGCGATCGTGAAACTCGCTCAGGTTGTGTGCACCTACGTAGCCCATGCTGGATCGGATCCCACCCAGGAGCTGGTGGATTGTATCGTGAAGCACGCCTTTGTATGGCACTCTCCCCTCGACGCCTTCTGGCACGAAACGCTGTGTCGAATCCTGACCGTAACGGTCGCTGGACCCTTCTTTCATTGCGCCTTCGCTGCCCATGCCTCGATAATCCTTATAAGCGCGGCCCTGATACAGGATCACCTCACCGGGCGCCTCCTGAGTTCCGGCTAACAAGTTACCTACCATCACTGCAGATGCGCCGGCTGCGAGCGCCTTAGCGGCGTCGCCACTGAAGCGGATACCGCCATCAGCAATAACCGGTATTCCATGCTTTCTGCCGGCGATCGCGCATTCGATTACCGCGGTCAACTGAGGTACGCCAACACCACTCACAATTCTTGTTGTACAGATGCTTCCAGCGCCAAGGCCAACGCGAATTGCATCCGCGCCAGCAGCTATTAGGTCTTCGGCGCCCTGGCGGGTCGCGACATTCCCTGCAATCACTGGCAGCTTGGGAAATGCCTTCTTTACCTCGGCCAGTGCGTTGAGTACGCCACGCGACTGCCCATGTGCGGCATCGATAACGATCAAATCAACACCAGCGTCGACGAGCGTCCCAGTTCTGCCTACAGGATCCTTAAGTGGCCCGATTGCTGCACCGCAACGCAGTCGGCCACGCGCGTCTTTTGTTGCATTGGGGAACTGTCGGACCTTTTGAATGTCCTTGATCGTGATCAGACCCAGCAACTTGTGGTTGTCATCAACGATAGGCAGTTTCTCAATCCGATGCGCCTGAAGTATGTCTTGAGCCTGTTCGAGCGTAGTTCCAACGTGTGCCGTAACGAGTCCACCTGGGCGAGACTTGTCGCATGTCATCACTTCATGTATCGGCCGATTGTAGTTCGTCTCGAAGCGAATATCTCGGTTGGTGAGGATGCCGACGAGCTTGCCTGTCTCCGGCTCCGTAATTGGCACACCTGAAATGTGATAGCGTTCCATCAGCAATATGGCGTCGTGGATACTCTTATCTGGTGGGAGGCTGATCGGGTTTACAATGATTCCGTGTTCCGACCGCTTTACTTTGTCGACTTCCTGAGCCTGCAACTCTGCCGTCAGGTTTCGATGAATAATACCGAGACCGCCTTCCCTCGCCATGGCAATTGCCATCCGGGCTTCAGTTACACGATCCATCGGGGAGCTAAGGATTGGAACTCTGAGGGTTATTCCAGCGCCAATTTCTGTCCGGGGGTCGACTTCCGCGGGGGTGACATCTGTATCACGAGGGAGGAGCAGTACGTCGTCAAAACTGAGCCCTTCGCGCAGTGTGATATCGGTGTCCTGCATTATTTTCTCCCTTATAACCGTTACCCAACAGGGGCCTGCGAGGTAGCGTAGTATACCGTGCTGCAAAAAACTATGTCAATGCTTACGAAGGGGCGCCGAACGAGGTTCCCCCTACTGGTAGGGTAGATTTCAATCCTCAGTGGCACCCGTATTACGAGACAGATTGTCAAGAAAGAAATCTACAACCTGTGATCGAACCGCATCAATCTGATCATCCGGGATTCTGCGATGCCCAGAATCCGGAAGTATGTTCAACGTCTTTGGATGCCCTGCCGCGGCATGCAGGTCTGTGGCATCGGAATGGTGGACAACACTATCCAGTATGCCATGCAAGAGCAGGAGTGGGCGGGGTGTAAGCTGAGAAACTGCATTTATCGGCGACACGTCGGAAGTCGGCACAGGCATCCAGCGCTCCCCTATTATTCGAGTTGCCCACGCCGCGAATGGTGCGAGTGG
>CAIXIX010000542.1 GCA_903919615.1 uncultured Chthonomonas sp. | reverse complement strand
GCCAGTCAATCTTGTCGTAAACGCCAAGCCTGGTCAAGAGATCGCTGAGCGCGGTGCAGCACCGCATGGTGCCATGTTGACACTCATCGATTCTATCGCCTGTTTCGCTATCCGTGTGAGAGGAGGCTCGACCACCGAGGAGAGGCCGTTTTTCGATTAGGTCTACCACAAAGCCGCTCTGGGTAAGCGCGGCGGCGGCGGAGATACCTGCGAGACCGCCGCCGACGATGGCAACGGTTTTAGGGGCGCCGGGCGATGTTAATGTTTCTGCTGCGATGCGTGAGCTCCTGAGCAAATTCTAACGGACCAGCTTGCTAGATAGCCATGCTTGAGCCACGATCGCAAGTTTCCTTGGCGTTGTCACGCGGGCGCGGGCGCTGAAAACGTCGTAGTTATAGTTTTCAATGCAATCGAGTATGCCAGCATAGATCCGCACCATGATGCTTAGCGTTGGCCTGCCTACGGGAGAAACCAGCGGAAATAGA
The DNA here is from genome assembly GCA_903919615.1 of uncultured Chthonomonas sp. Classification (GTDB taxonomy): domain Bacteria; phylum Armatimonadota; class Chthonomonadetes; order Chthonomonadales; family Chthonomonadaceae; genus CAIXIX01. The sequence goes on along the minus strand of CAIXIX010000542.1, from coordinate 22,435 downwards.
TTCTCCGCCACAGCGTAGTAGTCGCGAGCACGCTTGGCTTCAAACTTCATGAGGTCGCGGAACTGCGGCGTCATCTTTGCTGACAACAGATCCTGTTCCGAAACACCAAAACGCCGGAGGTCTTCTTGCGGCAAGTAGATACGATTACGCTCAGCATCCTCTTTCACATCCCGCAGAATGTTCGTAAGCTGCAGCGCAAGTCCACAGGCTTCGGCATACTCGAGCGCTTTGCCGTCCGCCGCATCGAATCCCCACACATGAATACAGACGAATCCAACGAGGCTTGCGACTCGGTAGCAGTAAAGATGCAGATCATCGAAGGTCTCGTAGCGGTTGGTCACGAGATCCATCTCGGTACCGTCAATCAGTTCATGAAAGTAGTTGGCCGGGATTGAGTATTTCTTGACCGTATCGTGAAAGGCAGGCAGGATGCGGCTTTCGCCATAATCGCCGGCAAAGGCGCGGTCCAGCGCGGCGCGCCAATCGCGCATCTGCCGGGCACGCTGCTCGATTTCCGTCTCCCCATCCCTCGCAGCATCGATGGCATCGTCCGAGACATCATCGCTGTAGCGAAAGAAGGCGTAGATCGCGCACATTGCGGCCTTCTTATCCGGTGGAAGAGTGACGAAAGAGAAATAGAAGTTACGCGCTTGAGTTCGCGCAACATGCTCGCAATGAGCGTATGACTGATCTAGTGTGATTGACATTCCCTGAGCCAATTCGGTTATCGTGAGAAGAGCCCGGCAAATACGCGGCCGGCGAGCATCTGAAATTGACGCGCTTTGGAAACGGATGGGCGGTTAGTAAGCACGTCGTAGTTTTGCGCTTCAATCAGGCGCAAAACTTCTATTCCACCGCGACTAAACATCTCCACATCCAGCCGAACACGACGATCTACGAGTTCTCCAAGCTTAGCTCCGGCTGCAAAAAGCAGTTTGGTTCTCTCTACCTCAAAACGCATCAGCTCGCCAAATTGCGGTGTGAACTTGCGATTGAACAGGTCATCAACGCTGTAGTTAAATCGAGCCAGATCTTCAAGTGGCAAATAGACACGGTCCTTAAGCAGGTCACGAGTAACATCTTGCCAGAAGTTTGCCAACTGCAGCGCGGTGCAGGTTTCATCAGAAAGCGCCAACCGCTGTTCGTCGGAGTATCCACAAAGATAAAGAACTAGCCTCCCCACAGGATTTGCAGAGTTCTTACAGTATCCCATTAGCTGCTCGTACGTTTCATAGCGTGTAACGGTTTGATCCTGGCGAAAGGCTATGAGCAGGTTACGAAAAGGATCTGCAGGGATGCCAAACTTCTCAACCGTCTCCTTGAGTGCAACAAACACGGGATGCCGGGGCTCGCCGCGATACATCGCGTCCAGTTCGTCTTCCCACCAATCAAGAAGTATTAGAGATTTAGCGGTATCCCCTATTTCGTCCCCAAGATCGTCACTGATACGGCAATAAGCGTACACATTGTAAAAGTGCTGGCGGAGAGGCGCAGGACAAAAGACACCGGCAACAAGGAAGTTTTCGTAATGGCTTTTTGCCAGTTTTTCACAATAAAGTGCAGCCTCGGCGCGTGTTACGGGGCCGGATGCTTTATAGGGGTGATCAATTTGATCTGCAGTGAGTTCCAAGACGCTGTTCCATGAGACATTATTCGCAATACGGCACGCTGCGGGTCGAGTTGTCTAGGTTATACCCTAAGTCTTGCCCGGCGGTGGGCGCTGACCGTTCAGGCTGGCCCCGAGTGAGACGGCGGTATTATTGCGATCTTTACGGCGCCTTCGGCGCCAGTTGCGAGAGCAGATAGGATAGCAGGCAGTTCCAACAGTGACTCGCTGCGTTTTATGAACTTCTCCGCCAGGATTGCGCCTGAACTTATAAGGCTCAGCGCTCGCCGAAACGCATGCGGAGTGTGATGAAACGTACCGAGTAACGTCAGCTCGTCGTAGTGGACGCGATGTGTGTTCAATCTTACGATGGCATCCGACGGACAGCCACCGAACAGGCTCACCGTTCCGCCCTTTCGGGCGAGGTTTATCGCCTGCTCCCAGGCCTCCGGCCTTCCGACGGCCTCGATAACGGTGTCGGCGCCTCGGCCTTCATCCGTTTCGCGGAGGATCGCGTTCTCCAGGTCTAAACCATTCTCGTAGTCGCTTATATCCAGAACAACGTTTGCGCCGAGTTCGGTGGCCGCGGAAAGTCGGTCGGCCCGTTTTCCCACAGCGATTGTGCAAGCGCCACTCAGGGCGCACATGCGAACAAACATGAGGCCAATTGGCCCCAGGCCAAGCACAATAACTGTATTCCCGGGTCGAATGGTAACCGCATCCATGCCGCGCACCACGCACGCCAGCGGTTCCGAAAGTGCCGCATGTTGAAGCGAGCAAGTTTCCGGAACAAGACACAGATTCTGATCGACAATGCGCGCTGGAACGACAATGCTCTCCGAGTAGGCGCCATTAAGAAAGAGAAGGTCTTCGCAAAGTTCCCAGAGGCCCCTGCGGCAGTAATAACAGCAGTTGCATGGAGCAGAGTTCGCGGCAACAACTCGGTCGCCAACCTTCCAGGCGTCCACGCCCGCACCTACCGCATCAATCACTCCTGCAAACTCATGTCCGAACACTGCAGGAGGCTGAATCATGCGCGCATGATAGCCACGACGAAACACCTTTACATCGGTACCGCAGGTTAACGCAGCGGCGATCCGAACGCGAACCTCACCGGGTCCGGGCTCGGACAGCGGGACCGATTCGATCCGCACATCTTCGCGGCCGTACAGTACCGCAGCAGTAATAGAGGGCATGTAGCTAATCCACTAAATAGAGGTTAATCAAGCGGCGTCAGAGGCCAAAAAATTCGAACAGATCGGGAGTGCCTGCCAGTAGTTTCCGAGTATTGCACCAGTCAACAATGCAAAGCTTCTTGCGCCGCATGAAATCGCTCAGCGCTTGAACCTCTCGCCATATCAAGGCGTTCTGCGCCTGATCATCGCCCGGCGGCGCAACGTCATAGAGGCATAAAGCCTGTACGCCTGTCGTATCATGACAGCCATAAACATGCAGCAAAGCGGGAGTCAAAATCGCGAACCCACCATAGACCATTCCCTCGGCGCCGCGATATGCCACTCCGTCGTAGACTCGCGTACCTCGGCCAAAGGTTGCTATGATCTCGTCCAAAGTCGTGTAAACACCATCGAGGGGCCGGGGGATCGAGCCCCTCATGTGCAGACTATTAAACCCGCGAGGCGTCTTGTTGTCGCGGATGATCGACTTAATCTGCTCCATTTCCGGCTCGATCCGGAATTCCCACTTAAATCCAACAAACTCTATCTGGCGCCAGTCATCTTCCGAGATCTGCAGGGGCATTCGCCCATGCACATGGCCATCTGGATCGATACCGGGAATCGTGTCTTCAATTGTAGGGAAGGCATACACAACCTCATCGGGGTTTGAGTCGGCCACACCTGGAATGCGCATTTCGAGCCGCAAGCGGCCGGTGCGCCGGAAATCCATCGAGTGTGCAGGCTCAGCTCTTTGTACGACCCAGGGCATACCGCCAACGTTCATCGTTGCGCCAGGCCCAAACGACTCTGGCAGCTGAAACAGCGGCATCTCCGTGTAGGCTATCACTGCACCCGATGCTGCATCGACAAATTCGACATGGATGAGTGGATCCGACTGGTAACGCATCTAAAAGCTCTCCGACGAGTGATCTTACTTTCCTGAATGCCACCGTACCACTTGAAACGCCTTAAACTGATGTCACCGATACAGTGAATTCAGGGCGTCACCACTACTTTGAGAGACCGTTCGTCCGGGTGGCTCGCGGTCTTAATTGCTTCCTCGATCCGCTCCAAGGGATACCGGTGCGTTATCAACCCACGCACGTCGATTTTCCTGGAAAAGATAAGGTCGGCAGCCTCCTGCTGAATCGTCACATCGCTGCTGTAGGAGCCAAGGATCGATTTTTCCAGCATGCATATGGCGCCGGCGTCAACTTCGACTGGATCGTTCAACCTCGTTTGAGCAAACAGCAGCGTCTGTCCACCAGGACGAAGCACGCTCACTGCCTTCGAGATGACCTTTGTAGCTGGCACAGCAACGATCGAAAGATCGGCGCCTCTTCCACTGGAAAACGACTTCGTGGCAGTAGCCAGGGCGTCCGAGTAATCTGGATCCGCAGGATCCAACGCTATGGCAGCGCCGCGCCTCAAAGCCTCTTCTCGCCGGAACGGCACGAGATCTGCCACGATCACTCTGGCTCCAAGCGAGGACGCGAGCATCGTAAAGAGCAGCCCAATCGGGCCCTGCCCAACGATAAACACGGTGTCGCCGGCTCTCAGCCGCGCCTGCTTGATGCCCTTCAGGCAGGTATTGAGCGGCTCGACAAAACTTGCTTCCTCGAAGCTATTTTCGTCTGGTATCAGAACCGTTCCAGATTCCGCACACCAATCCATCACCCGAACATATTTTGCGTATCCGCCGCCAGCAGGTTCAAAGCCTGACGTGATCCCTGTGCGCTTGTATACAGGACACTGCGCAAAGACCTGCCTGCTGCAGTAGAAACAGTCCGGTCTTAGGCATGGAACGTGGTGGTTAATCGCAACCCGATCACCGGGCTTCCACTGCACTACGCCTTCACCGACGCGTTCGATGGTACCCGCCGTCTCATGGCCAAAGATTCTTGGCGGATCTACCAGGCCGTATTCGATTTTTTTGAGATCTGTTCCACAGACACCACAGACAGCGACTTTAACGAGCAGCTCGCCTCGCAGCAACTGTGGAACAGGAACTTCTTCAACCTGAACCTTGCGGCTGCCGCGGTATACGGCAGCCTGCATTGTTTCCGTCATTCTATGAGCCCTTGAGAGCCCCGATAAGATCGTCGAGAGACTTCTTACTTCTCTCAGAAGCAAATGGCTTGTCAGGATCGGCCTGACCGCCACCACCCATACCGCCGCCGCCGCCGCCGCCACCCATGGGTCCGCCACCTCGGCCGCCAGCGCCAGCGGCGCCGCCACCAGAGCCGGGCCTGCCCGCTCCGCCAGATCCGGGAGGCGCTCCGCCCATCATACCGCCCATACCACCACCGCCACCCATCATGCCACCCATGCCGCCGCCACCGCCCATGCCGCCACCACCGCCACCGCGTCCACCGCGAGCGGGCGTCATATCGGCAATGAGCTGAGTCTGCTCAGCCGTCAAAACTGCGTTTACTGCATCAAGCTTGGTTTTCGCCTCAGCTTCAGGGAGCTTCGGTGCATCTTTGATCTCTTTAAGGATCGGAATCAGCTTCTTCTGCTGATCTGCAGACAATCCCTTGCCCTGGAGTTTTTCCACCGTTGCCAGGCTTCCAACGAGCCTCGCCAACGTTCTACCGCTGTTGGGCTGGCTGGCTCCACCGCCGCCTCCCATACCACCGCCCATACCGCCACCACCGCCGCTTGTCGCTCCACGGCCCGAACCGCCAGAGCCAGCGGCTGCAGTGCTTCGGTTGCTGGTCGTGCTGTACTTATCGATGTAAATCCCGAGCACTCCCCCAATCAGCAGACTAAAAACCACTGGGGCGATCGTGGCTAGCGTTACTGGACGCGCTTCTGACATGGTTGATCTCCTGTAAAATCGACCGCGGACTGGGAGTGTCGCGCATTAATAGGTAATTCAGTGTTCAAATTCCACAGCCAGCATGCATTTTCCTACAACTTTGTCAAAATCGCTGTGTATTTAACCGATTTTGATCAAGGGCACGATCAACGCGCTGAACTTAACAGACACATAACCAAAACGAGCGCGAACAGATCCTGTTCGCGCTCGAGACGTTTAACGGAAGCTATTGCCCGTTATGAACCACTGGACGGCCCGGCATTCTGCCTTAACTTTCGAAGTCCGCCAGTCCCGCCGCCGCCTCTGCCGAGACCGCCAAGGAGATCTAAAATGTCTTTCACAGGCTTCCCTTGAGTGAGATGCTCGGAATCCACCGTATACCAGAGAAAAGCGATGCACATCTCGTCGGTTGTCTGTTCGCCCCAGTAGACTGGCTTAGGAGGCGAGTTCGGGTTGTGCGGATTCGCAGCGGAGTTATCATATCGAGCTGTCAGGGTAACTCGGGATGAAATTGGCAATTTCACTGGCTGCTTGTACATGTAGTTCATCTGCCAGTTAAAGTCCCACTCTGGCACATGAACCAGTCGTTTTACACTCTTATCTGGGAGCTCGGCCGATACGGTCATCTCTTTGCCAAGAAGGTGCATATGTGGCATCACTTCGAGAATAGAAACGTCATTTCCGAAGGGAAGTATCGATATTCCAGAGGTCGTGTAGTTTGAGGCGCCAGCAGGAATATTTAATGGCGCAAAAACGGGAAGTATTCGAAGGCGCTTGTCGACAGCCGTTTTCGTGAAGTAAATACCTAACTTTGTTTGATCCTTCTCCTGCTTTCCTGAAGCATGGTAATGGATCTGAAGTACGATATCGACGCCTTTCTCCAGCTCAGAACCTACTCCGTCGGGCAGAAGATGCGGCAGATTACCAGGAGCCCATCCGCCTAGCGCGCCTGTGGGCATAATCCCAAGTCCACCGTGGGCCACATATCCAGGCTGTCCGTCGCTCATCTTCTGTTCCAATTTGCGGGCCTGTCCACGCGAATCGAGGTATGCAATAACGTGATGCACGATTCGGTTGTTACCCGGGTGCACCTCTATTGCAGCAACATAACGATCTTCAGGCAGGCTCGTGGGCAGCACAAAGCAACGGTAGACATCTCCACCTTCGGCGGCCATAGTGTAGGGCGCGCTGGCCTCTACAACCATATCGGGCTTGCCAAGAGACCAGTCTTTCGGAAACACAGGCGGCGCGGGCATATCCGTGCGACTACCCTCGGGGGTACCCAGGCTCACCCAGGTTTTGATCGTGGAAATCTGGTCGGGACTAAGCCTGTGTTCATCCACAAACTCACCGTTGGATTCGGCATGCCATGGCGGCATAAACCGGCTCTCGGTTACTTCGAGAACCTGTTTGGCTCGCTTTCGAACATCTGCATAGCGTCCAAGGGAAAACGGCGCTATCTCTCCCTGCCTGTGGCACGACACACAGTTTGCGTTTAGTATCGGCGCGATATCGCGAGTAAACGTGACTTTGCCCTTGCCATGCTCGCCCCCCGAAGCAATGGCGTTTGGTTGAAGGGAGACTGTGAAGAGCGCTACCCAAACTGCAAGGGCTGAAGCAAACGTCAGTGTGTTCGATGGTTTCATTTATTCTCGCTGTAATGCGGTAGAGAGTGGAGGCGTTATATGCTCCGTCATTTGTTTGAGATGTAGCAGCCAATGGCTCGCCCTACCGCAGGTGCGGGTCGACGTCCCGCCAGAACGGCATCAAGCGCATCACGAAGGTCGCGGGTCGTCGGTCGGTAGCGGGCTTTTCCAAAATCGACGAACCTGTCGTCTATTCTGCCCAAATAGACACATCGGCCACCAGGCAGCGCCACGGCTGCCTGCGGTGTAATTGCAGCTCCAAAGCGCTTTACGAGCAGATGTTCTGCATCGCGGAGCGATTGTGCCGTCCGCAGTTTGAACGCGTCTGCATGATGGCGATCCTCTTTTGCAGACTGTAGATTATCGGTATAGACCAGATAACTTGAAATCCCTTTGCGCTTATACGCCGCGCAGATCCGCTCCATCTCAGCCGCGTAGGCATTCACAATCGGACAATCTGTGGTGATAAACAGAAACAGGCTTGCCTTTTGTCCATGGTTTGATAGAGGTCGAACGAGAACTCCGTTCAGATCTGGCACCGTATCCCTATCCGACGAAGCAAGCGAAGCACACGGCACCAGGCATGCAGCCAGTAAGAGCGCAATCGACAGTCGCATGGCAGCATATTGGCAAAGAGATCTAAAATGGAACATCGTCTGGTACGTCCAAATTCTGCATGTGCTTATATGCTAACCACGGTATCTGCAAGTGGGAGCATCACACGAACACAGGTTCCCTCACCAGGTTCACTGGAAATCGACATGCTGCCTTTATGGGCTTCGATAATAGATTTACAGATCGCGAGCCCGAGACCGTTGCCCTGATAGGCGGCTCTCGCCTTATCGGTGCGATAAAACCTCTCCATCACGTGAGGGAGGTGCTCTGCGGCAATACCATCACCGTCGTCCTCTACGGTAAGAACAGCGCTGCGTGTATCAATCCTGACACGCACCTCTATTGTATCCTCTGGACTGCTGTGATGCTGCGCGTTGTGTATCAAGTTCATCACAACCTGACAGAGCAGGCTCTGCACGCCGATAACAATGCATTCGTCGGAGCACAGATCGATCACCGCACTTGCTGCGCCTGGCGCGGAAACCCGTTCGATAGCCTCAAGGACGACATCCTTAAGTTCGATCCGTTCTGGCTCGATTAAAATCTGGTTTGCGTCGGCGCGAGACAATAGCAGCAACTGATCGACAAGTGTGCTCATTGCGCAGACGGCCTTGTGCGTGCGCTCGATCGTGCTTCGGTATTCGGCCGCGCTTCGGTCGCCAGTGAGCGCGAGGCTTGTATTTCCTCTCAACACGGTGAGTGGAGTCCGCAGCTCGTGAGACGCATCTGCCGTAAAACGTGCCTGCTGTTCGAAGGCCGATTCAAGGCGAGCCAGCATCTTGTTAAGCGTGTCCGTAAGTGAGGTGAATTCGTCGTCGCCTCGCAGCGGCAGCCTCAGAGATAGGTCGCTTGCGCCAATCCGCTCCGTTGCCTGTCGAAGCTGGCGAACCGGTTTCATTGCTCGATTTGTGAGAATCCAACCACCCACGGCAGAGACAACCAGGAGCAGCGGAATGGACCGAAGCAGCTCTCGCGTAACAGCGGACATCTCAGAATGATACTCATTCAGACTTCGCGCGGACTGTAGCACGAATAGTGTTTCTCCGTTCTCCTTTACAGGAACGGATACTACTCGAACCGATTGGCCCCGCAGAGACACGGTGCTATGGACCATTTCGCCGCGCAGCGAGCGCAAGAACGCTTCATGGTCTAACTGCTTATCATTGACACCTTTGAAGTAGCTTGTTCCATCGGGAGTAAATGCGCGCGGCCGGTAGATGCCCGTAAGGGAATCGTCTGGCGCCGGGTCTGCAATGATGGATGAACCATCAGGAACAAATAGGCGTGCTCCAAGCGCCCCCGTATTAATCTCATCGCGCATCGTATCCTGCGCGACTGCAGGTATGCTGCGCCATAGCTCAATGAGACCATTAGAGCGATCAACAAGCTGGTTATCCAGCAGCAAAAGCAGCCGTACTCTCAAAATCTCGCGAAAAAGCCCACAAAAACCCAAAAGACACAGGCATAGAATTCCTGCGTTCCACAATAGCAGGAAGTAGGTCGCGCTTCTAAAGGGCCGCAATCCTAACACGGAATCTGCGTCCGGTTCAGACTGCTGTGTTCATGCCGCGGCTCAAGAATGTACCCAAGCCCATAAACTGAGTGGATCATCTTGATGTCGTGCAGAGCGTCGACCTTCTTGCGCAGATTTTTGATATGCACATCGATCGTGTTTGAGAAGCACGGCTCGTCCTTCCAGACGATATCCTGCAGCGCTTCGCGTGTAACGACGTTGCCTTCACGAAGCATTAGAGCTTCAAGCAGCGCATATTCTCGGTGAGTGATATCGAGCCGCACGCCAGTTCGGTAGGCAGCCTCCGCCTTCATGTCGAGCTCGAGGTCTTCAATGCGAATTCGCCTGCCTCGGTGCAAGCTATGTCTGCGTATTGCAGCCTGAACACGCGCAAGAAGCTCACCAAAATCAAACGGCTTCGGCAAGTAGTCGTCTGCACCAAGTTCTAGACCTTTGATGCGATCCTTGACAGAGTCCCTTGCCGTAAGCATGATGATTGGCGTGGTGACCCGGTGATCACGCAGCTCCGTACATACCGACCATCCGTCTCGATCCGGTAGCATAATATCCAGAATGATCGCAGACCAGTTTTCTTCCAATGCTAACGCCAGTCCATCGTCCCCACTTGCTGCGAGGGTAACAACGAACTTCGCCTCTTCGAGGCCGCGCTGGATAAATTCCGCGATGTCAGGCTGATCTTCAATTAAAAGGACGCGCATAATCGCTCTCCGCACGCTTTGCTCTTAAAGCGCACCCAGCATATATGACGAACTTGCCGTTAAGATGTTTTGCTATTGTTGCATATGTTCGTTTGCTATTGATGCCTGCTCAACGTGTGCCAGTGGTGAGAGTGGCTGGGAAAGTTCGGTTCCGGGATCGCAATGCGGTAAACTCTAAGCCATATAAACACCTGTTACATGCTGGTGAGTAGAGTCTCATCCCGGGAGTAGATGCATGACCGATATTCGGCCCTTACATATAAATAAGTCTGACGCCATAAGCTCGATGGTTCGGCGCCGTACGGCATCCATTGCCGCAACTGCGCTTGTCGCGGCGCTGGTATCTGCAGGATGCAATACGACGGGAAGCCATTCAAGTGGCTCATCATCACCAACTCCTGCGACTGGTGGCTGTACGGGTGATGCCAGCAACAACACGCCGAATATCGTGACGAGTGCAAACACGCTTAGGTACGCAATTACCTCTGAACCAACGACCCTCGATCCTGCTACAGTTCGCGATGGCACCACAATAGACCTTTTGCAGCAGCTCTACGAAGGGCTCGTTAAGTGGGATGCCACCAATCAGTTAGTTCCGGGTATGGCCGAAAAGTGGGACATCAGTGCAGACGGCACAACCTACACCTTCCACATCCGTAAAGGCGTAAAGTTTCCGAATGGACGTGAGGTCAATGCGGAGGACTTCAAGTACTCAATCGATAGATCTTGCGACCCGGCAACGAAATCGACCACCGCCGACCTTTACCTCTCCGACATTGTTGGCGCCGTTGATCGTATTCACGGCAAGGCTGGAACCAGGGATGTTTCAGGTGTGCGCGTCGTTGATTCGAACACCTTAGAAGTAAAAATAACCAGCTACAAGCCGTACTGGCTTGCTAACATGGCTCAGCCTCCCGCCTACGTGGTCTGTAAAGAGGTGGTCGAAGGCAATTGTGGAAGAATTGATAGCCTCAAGTCCGCAGCGGGCACGGGGCCTTTCACTCTCGCATACTACAAACCCAATTACGTTATTACGCTTGCGGCCAACGCCTCTTATCATGATGGCAAGCCAAAACTTGATTTTATTGAGCGTCCTGTAATTCTGGATGCAAATGCACGCCTGAGTAAGTACGAAGCGGGCGAGCTGGACTATGTTGAAATTGCACCGCGCGATCTGGACAAAGTGAATAGCAACCCGAAGCTGAAGAACGATCTCAAGAGCTATCCGCGTGCATCCACCTGGTATATCGGACTGAACAGCTCGGCGCCAGATTCGCCTTTTGGCAAGAAGGAGGTCCGCCAGGCCTTTGCGATGGCGATCGACAAGAAAGAGGTGCTGCGAGTTGGCATGAAGAACATGGCAGACCTGGCCGATTCTATCGTGCCCGATATGCCCGGCACCTATAAGCCCGAGGCGAAAGGGCTGCCGTTCGATCCAACAAAAGCCAAAGCGCTTCTTGCGAGTGCGGGCTATCCCGATGGTAAAGGCTTCCCGACGTTAACTTTCTCATTCCGGCAGGACTATCCGCAGGTTATGGACACCGCAACCATCGTGGCAGGCCAGCTTAAGAAAAACCTCGGCATCACCGTTCAACTAAAGCCTATGGAGTGGGCAACCTACCTCGATGAGAACGAACGAAAGTCTCAGGCGCTCTTCCACATGCGCTGGGGAGCGGACTATCTTGACCCGCAAGACTTCCTTTCGATCCTGCTGCATTCGAGCAAGAAGGTTAACGGCACAGAGGATCATCCGGAGAATACGACCGGCTACAGCAATCCCGACTTCGACAAACTTTGCGACGCAGCAGATAGCGAGCACGATAAGGCCAAGCGTGTTGATCTTTATCACAAGGCCGAGCAGATCGCAGTAGACGATGCACCTTGGATTCCTCTCTACTACCAGCGCGATTTGGAGCTGGACAGCCCGAAAATAAAGAACATTCGAGACGGATTATTTGGCCATTTACCACACCTAACAACCACTGTTCAACGCTGAACCAGGGTTCAAAATACCTGTGAGAAGTAACGGAGATTACCTATTGAACAGTGTTCTGAAGCATCCTTGCGCGTGCCTCACGGCCACAGCGGCTCTGGCGCTTGTTTTAGCTGGTGGCTGCACAACCCATACAGCCTCGCCAGGCGCAAGCACACCTAACGGCGGTTCAAAAAGCGTTCTGCGCCAGATGATGCTTGTCGAGCCAACTTCCCTCGATCCGGCTTCTGTACCCGATGTCACTACGAGTCAGCTGGTTTACCACACATTCGAGTGTCTGACGCGGTTTAGCGATAAGAACGAAGTCGAGCCATGTCTTGCAGAAAAGTGGGATGTCTCTTCAGATGGCAAGACCTACACGTTTCATCTGCGTAAAGGCGTGAAGTTCCATAACGGACGAGAGTTCACGGCCGAGGACGTTAAATATAGCTGGGAACGCGCTCTCAACCCGCACACAGCGTCGCCGCAGGCGGCAAACTATCTCAGCGGCATCGTTGGTTTAGCGGACGTGGTAAAAGGCACCAAGCCCAACCTTACTGGCGTTACGGTACTAGATACCAACACGGTAAAGGTCGAGATAGATAAACCTCGCGCCTATTTCCCGGGCATGCTGACAATGCCCCAGGATAGCATCGTCTGCAAGGAAGCGGTGGCAAAGACGGATTGGAAGGTTACTGCCGATTCATTTATTGGTACAGGTCCATTTAAACTCGAGGCATATAAACCGGGACAGCAAATATCACTGGTCGCATTCGATGATTACTGGGGCGGCAAACCGATCCTCACTCGCATCGAGATGCAGGTAATTCTCGATAAGCAGACTGCTTACGATAACTTCAAAACTGGGGCGCTCGATGTGTTTCCCGATATGCCTGCCAACTTCTACGCTATTGATAGGGACCGAAAACAGCTGCAGGCAGAGTACAGGGTTTCACCATATGCGCTGATGCGTTATGTTGGGCTCCAGGAGACCCGCCAGCCCCTCTTCAAAAACCCGGATATCAGAAATGCAATAGCGAAGGCAATCGACCGAGAAGAAATCCTCAATGTCGCCTACAAATCGATTGGCTCAATTGCCTCAGGCGTACTGCCAGATGGTGTGCCGATGCGCGGCGCACTCCCGCCCGCGCTACAATACGATAAAGTGGCAGCAGCGGCCCTGCTTGCGAAGGCAGGTTTCCCTGGAGGCAAAGGGTTCCCAGCACTAACTCTCAGCTATATTCAGAAAGAGCCGGAAGTTGAGGCCGTTGCCGTAATCATACGCCGTAACTTGAAAGAGAACCTTGGGATCGAGGTGTCGATTTCAGCACGGGAGGCGGGTGAATTTTATGCGGCCGAGAACAAGCACTCGCTAGAGTTCTGGGTTGGCGGCTGGATCGCAGACTACCTTGACCCTCAGGACTTTCTCTCCACACTATTCAAGACGGATGCTGAACTTAACTTCTTCGACTACCACAATCCAAAGTTCGATGCATTGTGCGAGAAGGCGGATACAAGCAATGTTCCGGCCGATCGAGAAAAGCTCTATAGTGAGGCGCACTCATTGCTCATGTCGGATATGGCGGTAGTTCCTTTCATGTTTGGCCCCCGCGTATCTCTGGTGCATACTGGCGTCAAGAACTGGCGCGAGTGCGCCCTTTACGTGCTGCCAAACAGCAAAACGACAAAAGAGTGACGCAACCTTGCTGAATATCATCCTAAAACGCATTGGCCTGGCTATACCGACGCTGATCGCCGTTTCACTACTGGTTTTCATCGTCGCTCACCTTGCGCCCTCAAGCCCGGTCGATATTATTGCGGGCGAAAAGGCTACTCTAGAGGAGAAGGCGCGTTTAGCGCACGAATACGGCCTGGACCGGCCTCTCTATGTTCAATATGGTTCCTATGTCTGGAACATCGTGGCGCATGGAGATTTTGGCCGATCATTTGCGCGAGGGCAGCAGCCCGTCGCGGAGATGATCCGGAACGACTTTCCCGTAACAGCCCAGCTTGCCATTCAGGCTATATTGTTCTCGCTCGTGATTGGGCTTCCCATCGGTATTTTCGCCGCGCTCTACCACAACTCATGGTTCGACAGACTGGCTATGGCGGGCGTCGTGGCACTCGTTTCGGTGCCCAGTATCGTTCTCGGGCCAGTCCTCGTGCTGTTTCTGGCCGTCCACCTGCGCCTCTTACCGGTTAGCGGTTGGGATTCGCCGAAGTATACCATTCTTCCGACGATCGCTCTGGGCGCGAGAACAGCCGCAATCATGGCTCGCTTCATGCGCTCCTCGCTTCTTGACGTGCTCAAACAGGACTATATGCGAACAGCGATCGCGAAGGGCCTTTCCCGGAGCGCGGCAGTCTGCAAGCATGCGCTTAAGAATGCCTCACTGCCTGTTCTAACGGTTCTGGGAAACAGCTTCGGCGCCCTGCTCACCGGCTCATTCGTCGTGGAGACTATATTTCAAGTGCCGGGTATAGGATATGTTTCGATCGACTCAATCACCAAGCGAGACTACGCGGTGATCCAGGGAATGGCTCTGCTGGTCGCAATGATATTCACTCTTGTCAATCTGGCTGTCGACGTCCTTTACGGTGTCATCGATCCGAGAGTTAGATCGCAGGAGGCCAGATCATGACAGCACAAACGGTAACAACCGATACCCAGGAACTGCCCGCGACCTTGCCTGCAAGCCCTGCTGCAGATGCGATCCGACGGCTGCGCCGCAATCCTGCGGCAGTCATCAGCGGTGGATACATCGTTGTGCTGCTGCTTGTCGCGATTTTCGCTCCGCTTCTTGCACGCAACGGAAATACCGAAGGCTCCGCAAAGAGCATGAATGGCCTCATCTCGCACTGGAACTACGACGATTCAGATACTCATTACGCATCTCTGCCCGCGCCTCCCGATTCGCTTCATAGGCTAGGTACCGATAACCTGGGGCAGGACATTGCGACGCGCCTTATCTACGGCGCCCGGATCTCTCTGGGTGTGGCAGTGCTGGTCGTATTGATCGAAGCAGTTATTGGCGTGACGCTTGGTCTCTTTGCCGGATATGGCAGCGGCCTGCGCGACCTCCTCTTAATGCGCGTGACAGATGTGATGTTTGCCTTTCCCGATATCCTGCTTGCCGTCCTGGTTGTGGCCGTGCTGCGTTCTGGCAACAAGGCTCTTTCGCCGACCGTTAGTATCGGAGGACTGGTGTTCGCACTGGGTGTGGTTGCGTGGCCAGGCCTATCACGGCTGGTCCGCGGACAGGCGCTTGCGCTGAGGGACAAAGAGTACGTGGATGCAGCACGGGCAACGGGTGTGCGGGATCACCTGATTATCTGGCGGCACATTCTTCCAAACCTGCTCAGCACAATTATCGTCTCGATAACTCAAGATGCCGCAGCAGTTATCCTTGCTGAGGCAACGCTCTCATTCCTTGGGCTCGGCGTCCCTCCGCCGTTTCCTTCGTGGGGACGCATGATTATGGATGCACTGCCCTTTAAGGAGACACAGCCTTTGCTACTGATCGCGCCCGGCATTCTCCTGGCGCTTACGGTTATGGCATTTAACTTCTTCGGCGATGCGCTTCGCGATGCGATGGATCCCCGACTAAGGCAGTAGGCAAGATTAGTTAACCGGCGGCGGTGGCGCAGCGAAGAGGTTGTACTTCAAGAAGCTAAGGACGTAGATGGAGACATACAGCGCCAGGCACAGTCTGAGGGCCTTGCGTACAAATAGCGGGTGCTTTTTGCGGGCGAATTCGGCGATGGTTAACGGAGCAGCGAGTAGGATCGCCTTCATGGTGATGAATTCAATTACTCCGTACTCGTGCAGAATGTACGAAAACAGGGGATTTGCTTCTCGCGCGGTGTGAGTTGCAAGGAGATAGATCGTATACAGAAGGTCAAGGCCGCCCAGCACTGCCAGAAACGTTGTTTCTGGCAGGACGTAGGCGGCCTTAACTTTTTCTTGCGGAGCCTGCAAATACGGGTCCCCTATTTCGTTGAGAGCGGAATGCTCACCGTGATCCTGTCGTTAAAAAGCAACGGCGCAACCTCGGATACATGTCCTTCCGGAGGATCGACCCATCGGCCGTCGGCTTTGATCAGAGCGATAAGCTCTGCAACGCCGTCCTGCTGCGTGATGCCGGATTTAACTTCGTCTCTCGCGCGGTACAGCGAAATCTTGCCACCCGCTTTGCCTACATATCCATAATCGGCATCGGCCATTTCGCCCGGCCCGTTAACGATGCAGCCCATCACGGCGACATTTAATCCTGCGAGATGCCCCGTAGCCGCCTTCACCTGTGCCAGCACCGTTGGCAGATCAAATTTGGTTCTCCCGCAGGACGGGCAAGCGATAAATTCGGTCTTCGTTCTTCGCAAGCCAAGCGCCTGAAGAATGTCGTAACAGACGGGCAGCTCGGCGATCGGATCTTCGGAAAGCGAAACCCGGATCGTATCGCCAATTCCCTCGGACAGGAGCGTAGCGATGCCTGCCGTCGATTTAATGCGAGCATACATGCCATCGCCAGCCTCGGTTACGCCGAGGTGCAGCGGATAGTCCATCCCCAGCTCAGCCATTCGCCGCGCAATCAGCCGATTTGCCTGCTGCATTACCGATACCCGTGAAGCCTTAAGCGAGATAATGATATCGCGATAGTCGTGCTTCTCGCAGATGCGAATGTACTCGATGGCGCTCTGAACCATTCCCTCAGGGGTGTCGCCATACATCACCGTAAGCCGCTCGGCAAGTGAGCCATGGTTCACACCGATGCGCATTGCCACGCCATGATCTTTGCACGCCTTGATGACGGGCACCAGCTCCGTCTCGATCGCCTCCAGCTCCTCTTCAACTTCGACGGAGCTGTAGTCGATTGAGCGCTGAACGCGCTTTCTAAAAACGAATAGGCCCGGATTAATGCGGATCTTGTCAACATAACGCGCCACTTCGACGGCGATATCGCTGCCCTGATGATGCACATCGGCGACCAGCGGAACATCCATATAACGCTTCTTGAGCAGCAATTTGATATCGGCAAGGCAGCGCGCTTCAGCAAGATTCGGGGTGGTTACGCGAACTATCTCCGAACCGGCGCGGTGCATTCCGATGATCTGTTCCACCGCAGCTTCAACGTTGTGGGTCTCTTCGGTGATCATCGATTGCACGACGATCGGATGATTTCCACCGATAATAACGCTTGTATCTGAACTCCCGACCCGAACCTCTCTGGTGGGCCTTCTGGAGTACAACATCTCGGGCAATTCCATCTACACTAGCTCCCTCTGGAAACTTCTAAATGAGGCAAACTGTTCGAATTAAGTATAGCACGCGCCAGCTTCTCCCAATTCACGACTGTGGCTGCCGTCGCCGACGTGCCTGCGCGAGCATCAAGAACTCAAGGGCATTCTCCTGAGTGAGCAGGCCAACCAGGCGGTCTTCGCCAATCGGGTCCGGCTCAAACACCACGATGGTACCAACCCTGGCGGCATTCTCAACCACCGCTTCAATATCATCATCGGCAAAGGTGCGCGCAAAATCTCTCTGCATCACACCCGCAACATAGGCATAATCATCCATCGTGGTGATGCCTCTCAGCAGTGCGTCTCGAGTTAGTAAACCTACGACCTCAGACCCATTCATCACGGGGAAGTCGTTCTGACCGCCGGCAAGCAGCACCTGCGATGCATCCTTCAATGTACATCCCGTAACCAGCGTTTTGAACTCCGTCTGCATCGCTTCACGAACGGTGTGTCCCGTTAGCAGAGCCCGCAGGCGGAAGGCGGAAGCCTCATGTCCGGCGCCGATATACACAAACAGGGCCACAAGAATGAGCATAAAGTCGCCGCGAGAGATAGCAAAAATGCCACAGCATATCGCGAGCATCTGCCCAACCTTGGCAGAGATATCGGTCGCGGTGGCGACATCCGTAAATCGGGCAATTAGAGCCCGCATCACCCGTCCACCATCCATTGGGAAGGCCGGGATCAGGTTGAAGAGACCGAGAATGAGGTTAGCCCAAAGCAGATCGGGTAGGACGCCGCCATGCGTCGCGCCGAGATGCATGATGCCGACGGAGCTGTGCATTGCCTTCAAGACAATTGCAATGATCCCAGCGATCGCCAGGTTCGCAGAGGGACCCGCAAGTGATATCCAGAGCTCTTTGGCTGGCTCAGGATGCGTCTCCAGCACTGCAACTCCGCCAATAGGATAGAGCGTGATGTTTACGGTGCGGATGCCAAATCGCTTTGCCACCACAGCGTGAGACAACTCGTGCAGAAGAACGCAGACGAACACGAGGCAGATAAAGGTCAACGGCCCCAGACTACTTGTATTCGGCGCAGGCGGCGAAGTGCCGATCCATGCAAGAAGCAAGAGAAATGTCAGGTGAATTCGGATCGGGATGCCGTCGACGGTACATACGCGAAACGACGCTGCATCGCTATTCGTGCGCGGAGCCTGCTGGTTGTTGGTTTTATCTGATTGCATGGTTAGCCTGGTGAACCCGCGCGGACATCCAAAATGGCGGATCGCGATATGCGACTCCTAAGTTATATGTACGCTATTACTGTTACGAATGCATGCAGTTCTCTGCTGCAAGGGTGCGCAGGGAACAGGATAATGAAGATTCTTTGCCGCAAGAGAGCGCAAAATACGCAAGACAAGCTATTGCACATGCGGTTGGCTGGCGATGCGAGGGCATTTATGTCGGGGCGCCGCGATAGATTCTGTAACGGCTTGGACCTCGAAAGTACATAGCTGCGTCCCCCTTCGGGTCGCACGCCGCTCGCGAGATTGAAATTTGATATTCTAATGTAAGGAGATTCAATTAACATCAACAAACTATAACAAATTCATGCGGATACGAAGGCGACGCAAATGAATGACACAATTAGAGCCTATCTTCACATGTCCAATGCCGTTCTGTTCTGCATCATTCTGGTTTTGTGGACCAGACAACCCGCGAAGAACAAAAAATCCAGTCCTTCCGAAGATGGCGGTGTTCATGATGGTTGGCAGCTTCCTGATGGCAGTTTCGCATTCACACGGGTATTTGGTACAGCTTCTTGGTTTGCATATCGCGTCACACACACAGTCAATCTTACAGGACCTGGGCGTGTTGAGCAGTGTCATCGGGGCGTGCTTTGGAGTCAGCTTGGGCCAATCCGCCAAGCGCGCGAAACAAACACCGATTGAGGCGTGATTACGTCGGCCACCCAACGCGCGGGCCAGTACCGCCTAAGTAATGAAGTAAAGTGCGAAGTGCGTCCGCTTGAACCCTTGCAGCTACAACTTCAAATTAAACGATCGTGATATGGATTTCCTTGATTCGGTAAATCGAGACATAGACCTGAGACGCCCAACGGGCATGGGATTTCCGTGTGGAGTAGCTCATGAACTGTGTACACGCGGAGCGTGGGCACAGTTCATGAGGAAAACTGGCAGGCGGGTTACGGTAATTTACAGCGGGTGTGATGCAAAGTAGCTCCTACGGAGTTTCGGAGTAGATTACCGATTCGACCACTTCGCCGACGATTTTGAGCGTCTTGGCGCTGCACTTGTCTGGCGTGTCCTGGGTGGTGTGCCAGTATGTGTACCCTGTTTCCAGGTACTCGCCGAAGGGCAGCGGATGAATAATATCGATGGTAGGAATGCCTGCGTCGTTGACGGAGACATGATCATCACCGACAGCCTGTGTGCGGTTGCTTGGAAAGATCGAGCCGTATCCAAGAGCCTCAGCCGCGCCGAACACTTTGTCGTTAGCGACGCGAGCGCGCTCCTGCGAAATGCTCTCCCGCGGGAAGAAGGCGTTTGACGCGCCAACCATGTCCAGCAGAATGCCGTATGCTGGCTGGCCGAATGCTGGCGTCTCCTTGTAGTGCTGCGCGAAGTAGCGGGCGCCTAGCTCTACGCCTTCTCCTGCGTTGCCATTCGCCTCAAAATCACCGTAGTCTTCGCCATCATCCAGAAGCATCACCACGCCGACGGGCGGCTTATGCGCCTTAAACTGTTTCGCCATCTCTATCAGAATGGCAACTCCGCTTCCAGCATCGTCTGCACCCGGGATAGGAGCGGTTGGCGTCCAATTTCCGCCGGAGAATCGAAACGCGACACCGCGTTTGGATTCGGCTGAGTAAGGGCCATCCGCAATCGGCCGGGTATCCCAATGCGCCATCAATAGAATAGGATGTGTAGAAGGCTTCGTCGATCCTGCCGCATAGAAAACTCCCACGACATTCGTATTGGGCAATCGTTGGGTCGAGGTAAGGAAGTTAAACTTCTGTGTAAAGGTTTCGTCCGCATACTTACGCATCTCGTCCAGCAGGTAGGCGAGGCACTTCTCGTGAGCCTGGGTGCCAATGACTCGCGGTCCGAAATCGCACTGTTTCTTAATGCTTGCGTAGGCCGCATCCCCATCGAACGGATAGTGCGTTGCTGCCTGAGGCTGCGGCTGAACCACAGGTTGATTAACCACTGCAGCGGGCGTTATCTTAGGAGCGGCAGGTGGGTTGGATCGGCAGGCTAGAGCGCCAACCGCCACGACCAGGGTTGCGATGGCACAGGCTGCTCCACGGAGCGCGAGGCGTTTGCCAGAAGTCGTAAGTGCGCGCGTAGCATTACTATCGGTGTGTAACAAGCCTCTCCTCGCCTTTCGATATCGTCTTGTGCTCTGTTAGATATGCGCTAAGCGCAGCCTCAACGCTCGTATCGGTCTCTTTTTCAATGTTAGACTTCTGCCACACCTTGAAGTAGGCAAGTCCGCCGTTTGCAAGCGGCGCGGGCATTGCGACGCGATAGATCTTCTTCAAATCGAGCGCATCAGATTCAAGTTTGATCGACGCAACTCTCTTACCAGCCTCCGCATCCGGCTTTACCTGTACTGTGATCCCAGAAAACTGAAGGAACGCGCTGTTTGACTTTGGATACAGGTACAGGCTCTGCTCAATGGCTTTTTCAATCTGATCGCCCGTTAGTTTAACGATGACGATATTTTCGCTCTTGTACACGAGCGCATCAACAATATCCGACGTATTCACAGAACCCTTCGGCAGGTTAACCGAGTCGTTAAAAGAGGTTGCCGCAATAAAGGCCAGATCGGTCTTCGCAGAGGCACGCAATGAATCAGCCACAAGGTCGCCCAGCGCTGTCTCTTTTGCGCCAATCTCCTTGCTGCTGATTTCAACCTCAGATTTAACCGTGTCTGCCCTGGAGCGGTCTGTCGGCAACACGAGTGCCAGCAGACCGAACAGAACGCTCATCAGGGCGAAGCTGCGCACCGCCCGATTACGTTTCATGTACTTAGCTCTTGCTTTCTCGTCTGCATCCACTGCAGGTACGCTTGCATAAAGGGGTCAAGGTTTCCGTTCATGACTCCGATGACGTCACCAGTCTCCCGCTGAGTTCGGTGATCTTTCACCATGGTGTATGGCTGGAACACATACGATCGATCCTGATTTCCCCACTCATTCGCCTTGCTTTCACCCCGCAGGGCAGCAAGTCTCTCCAGGTTTTCACGCTCTTCTCGATCGAGCAGTCTGGCCTGAAGCACCTGCATCGCCATAGCCTTATTCTTGTGCTGAGATCGCTCATTCTGGCATGTTACAACCAGACCTGTCGGCAAGTGCGTGAGGCGCACCGCCGAGTCGGTCTTGTTAACATGCTGACCGCCAGCTCCGCTCGAGCGATAGTAATCTATACGTAAATCGTCCGGGTTAATATCAACGCTGATGTTCTCGCCAAGATCCGGCAGCACATCAACGGAGGCGAAGGATGTCTGCCTACGTTTCGCGGCGTCGAACGGCGAAATTCGAACGAGTCTATGAACGCCTCGCTCCGACCGCATGTAACCGTAGGCATTTCTCCCTCGCATTACGAAGGTAGTGTTCTTAAGTCCGGCAACGTCGGCCTCTGCCTCATCAATCACATCACACTTGAAGCCGCGTGCTAGCGCCCACTTCAAGTACATGTCCCGCAACATGGTTACCCAGTCGCACGCATCTGTGCCACCAGCCCCGGCCTTGATTTCGACGATGGCATCTGCGGCATCGTGCTCGCCAGAGAGCAAAGTCTCAAGCTCAAGCCGATCCATGTCGACCGCAATGGCCTGAACATCTGCTGCAGCCTGAACCAGGTCGTCGCCGCCAGCATCACCAGCTTCTTCCAACAGTTCGCAGAGAACTTCCAAGTCATCTACGCGGCCACAGAGAGAGTTATAAGGCCCAAGAGCCTCACGCTCCTGGCTCAGCTTCTGCAGCAGCACCTGTGCCGCTGCGGGGTCCTCCCAGAGATCCGGCTGAGCCGCGCTGACCTCTAACGAATCAATCTCTTTTTGTCGTCTGGTCTGGTCAAAGATGGCCTCCCAGCTCGATGAG
>CAIXIX010000541.1 GCA_903919615.1 uncultured Chthonomonas sp. | reverse complement strand
TCAGCTCTTTCTATCTGTACGATAGCCAGGGTTCGGTGCGAAATCTGGCAAGTACTCTTGGCGCGATTACCGATACGTATATCTACACCGCCTTCGGGGTCGAACTGCTAACCTCTGGTACAACCATAAATCCGTTCCGGTATGTGGGGCTGCTCGGGTACTACCTCGAATTCGTTAGCCTGTACTACATCCGTGAACGGTGGCTTGATGCGGTTAAGGGCCGATGGGACAGCAGGGATCCGATTGGGGATAACGGTGGAGATTGGAATCCATACGGTTATGTTATCAACAAAGCCGTAAACTTAGTAGATCCCAGCGGATTGCAGAAAACATCCCCCGGTGGCTCCGTGGCGAATAAGCCAAATTGCGAGCCAGTGGTTTACTCCTGTTACCGTCCGCTCATTTTTGGTATTAATCACTGGTTCCTGTGGGTTCACTATCCCTGCAATCCAAAAGACAAGGATCAAATGATAGGTTACGGTCCGGGTGGTTACCGCAAACCAGGGCAACTGGGAGAGGATATAGATTGTATCGTATTTGGGAATTGTGAGTGTGTTCGAACGAATTGTAAGCCTGATTGTGTTCTAAACGCCAAGCAACTAATCTCTAAGGGTAATGACCCTCAAGAAAGAAATACATGGGACCCGAAATCTTTCAGTCTTATCTGGCATAATTGCCAAGATTTTGTAACCAGCGTATTCGTCGTTGAGTGCGGATGTCATGAGACTGGAACATACCGCTTCCTTCCGACGCCGGCACCATGGCGAGATAAATCGAGAGAACCAGAGTTCCCCGGTTTCGGGAATCTCGAGTAGCACCATGCCAGATAAGCTAACCCAACTTGGTTCCTGTCATAGAGCCCTCCATAAGAAACGCCCATGGTTGGCTGTCAATTGGAAGACTACCATTTTAATTGCCGTGGTGACGTTGTTGCTCTATCGGGTTCAATCTTCCGAATCAACCTGGCGAGCCAGCGTCGGCTCCGAAGCATCAAGCATATGCGTCAAAGGCAAGTACCTTTATGTAGGGACATTAGGTTCAGGCATTGTTGTCCTTGACAAGGGCAGCGGCCGGAGAGTTCGCACGATCCCAATCGATAATGCGCGTGGTATCGTCACCTCCCGGAGCGGAGACAAACTCTATATTGGGCTGGATAACTCCGTTTGTGCCGTTTCCTCTGACACGGGAAGCGTATTGTGGACAGCGGCTGCAGATGCTTGGCCTCGATTCTGCCTTTCTGAGGATGAATCGGTTGTGTACCTCTCAGATGAAAAACTTCGCGCAATAGATTCGCGAAACGGCGCAGACTTGTGGAGCGTCAACACGAACAAGGCGGCGCTAACTAATCTAATATTTCACAATGGAGCGGTTTACGCTTCAACCCAGAGTCAGGTCTTCGCTGTTGGTTCAATCGATCACAAGGTGAGATGGCATGTCGACAAGGGTTGTGACAATCGAGCGATGTGTCTATGCGATGAATTGTTGGTGTTCGACGATCCGGAATTCGGACTTCAGGCCCTCGACGCGCAATCCGGCAAGAATATCTGGCAATTACAGCCTGGACATGGCGGCAGGGGGTTCCCATTCAAAGGTCCCCTCGGTACGTTGATTGTTGCGACCTCATCTGGCTGGGTGTATCAAATAAACCCACAAAACAAGCAGTATATCTGGATCACCGACACCATGGCTGCCATAGACGTACCCTCTGTGTTAGGCAGAGAAGGTTTATACGCTGCGGGTGGTGTCGGCAATTTGGCGATTCTCAATAGCAATTCCGGAATTTTGAGCAAGAGAGTTTGGTTATCCTCGATCCTCGACCGTTTCTCGATAACGAATAGCCGCTTGGTTGTACAATGCACGAGCGCCATGAGCACGGACACAAACGGGTGTGTTTATGTCGGCACGACATACGGGACAGTGTACTTTATCAAATAAAGAACGAATCGTCCGCCTCAGCCCAACGATGTAAACCAAACTGTAGAACTGATAGGTCCACCGGATAGTGAGTAGCGTTGCTATGCAGCCTGACGGGCTAGTGAAGTCGAGTTGGACGCTTAGGAGCAACACGGAAGTGAATGATAGAGGATGGTCGGGAGAGGATTGTTAAATGGATTAGATCGCGGATTTCCACTCATTCCTTCAGAACGCGCTAACAGATAAAGATCGACCAAAGATTATTGAACGAGCTGCGTGTGGAGTGAACCCCTGATTTGGGACAGTGACAAAATTGAGACTCCTTCAAACGTAGGTTCAGTAAGGAGTATTCAATGGAACGATA
>CAIXIX010000540.1 GCA_903919615.1 uncultured Chthonomonas sp. | reverse complement strand
GTTATCGGCATGTACCTGGAAAAATGCGAGAGCAACCTTCGGCCAGTAGGGGCCAACGCCACTGATGTGGGTGCTGAATCGAGCAGTGGGATCAACCGACTTGATGCCCTCTACCGCCGCGGATAATAGTCGCGCCGTATGTGGCCAGATGTGCGCCGATAGCCAGTCGATCCGCGCCGGTTCAGGCATCTGCACCAGCGATGCAAAACCCATTTTGCCAATTTCGGGATCAACTTTGTCGGGAGCTCGGTAGGAGGCATCTGGCGCCGCAGGCACGACAGAGACTCCGGCAACGCCAAAATCGATCTCGTTACCCAGATCCCAGAAATTGACCCTGGCGCCTGTGTCTGCAATCTCATTAGCGATAAGCGCGCTGTACTCGCGGATAAGTTGGCGCATCTGCTGGATATTAAGCGTGTGCCATTCGGCCGGTACCTTAAGCTGAAGGAAATCTGAGAAGTCTGGGCCAGGCTGTGAGGTAAAGTCGCCGTAGGAGGGAAACAGACCAATCTCTGGATTGAACGCAATGCCCAGTTTCTTGGACAACCTGGCCCGTTCCAATCCACGCTCGAGTCCATGATTGCCATTGCCTGGCGTAAACCTGCGCCGAGTGCCGATGCGTGCATACAGCTCCGTAGCTCCGTGAGCCACGAACAGAGATTGTAATTCTTCAGATGTTCGGGCATTGCGCACGCCATCGGTGAAAGTAATGCCGTTAGCTAACACCATTTCGGTGAATGGACTTACGCTCAGCGAGAGCCGGAATGGCCGCATTGGTATAGCACGCGCGGGTGATGGCGCAGAGCCAGCCAGAATGGATGCCGTACCAGCAACGGCGGTTTGGATGAGTGAGCGGCGGGTTATTGTAGTGGCCATTGGTGGTTGCCTTGCTGATTCCGGTAAGACGAGTATGTCCAAATTTGTCGCCGATGCGTGCTTGTGACTGGAATCGGCATCCGCCTTAGACACTGTACATCAATCTGACGGGCCTACAATCTACTACGTGTTCACAACGTCGAATTCCTTCGGGGCAGCGATCGGCAACCGGGGCAAGAAATCCTGAAGGATATCACGTATATAATCCGCCGTATAACAGCGCTAACTCTTACCCGTTCACTCACCACTTTCCCGATGCGCCGCCACCGCCAGAGCGCCCTCCACCGCCATTAAATCCGCCACCACCTCCTCCACCGTTTCTGCCGATAAGCGACAACAGAAAGTAGGCCAGCATTGGGTGACGTATGGCAAGCAGTATGACAGCGATTGCGAGCAGAACGAGAATCAAAGTCTCGTACCACGGCATGGGCTGCTGCGCAGGAGGCGCAGCAGCCGTTGTCGTTCCAGGGGAGGCTGAGATTGGCTTCGCACCGGTCGCTATTCCCGGACTGAGAAGGTTGAGAATCTGATCGATGCCGTCCGAGACGGCGCCGTCATGATCTCCGCTCTTAATTTTGGGTAGGATCGTGTCTCGCAATATCCGCGAGGTAGCGCTATCTGTGGCCACCCCTTCCAGCCCGTAGCCAACCTCAATACGGGCCGTGTGGTCGTCGGAGAAGACGAATAGCACCAGGCCATCATCAAGTCCCTTACGGCCAACCCTCCAGGCTTGAAAGCTGCGAACGGTCCAATCTTCAAGCGCATCGCCGCCAGTCGACTTGCCTATCCAGACCAACACCTGATGCTTCGAGGACTGTTCATAAGCTTCAAGCCTTGCGTTGAGCGATTGGCTCGCGGTATTAGACAGAAATCCGCTTGTATCCGTTACCCATTGTGATGGCGTTGCCGGTGTGGGCGGCGCAGCCACAGCGCATAGCGGCCAGCACATCACCACCAACGCGCGTATCAAGAACCAGAAGCCTGGGCGATTCATGGCTGGAAAGTAACCTTTGGCGCTGTGGCAGCCTGAGCGTCTGCTTGAAAGTAGACCTTTTCGTGGAAGCGTGTTGCGGACAGCCCAGCAATGATGCTTGATGGGAAGCTGTCTCGTTTTGCATTGAAACCCTGTGCTGCCTCATTGAAGCGCATCCGCTCAACGGTGATTCGGTTTTCGGTTCCTTCTAACTGCGCTTGAAGGTCTCGGAAGTTTTCGGTCGCCTTCAGGTCGGGATAGGCTTCAACGACAACCATCAGTCGCGAAAGCGCGGAGGACAAATTGTCTTGCGACTTCTGATAAGCTGCAAATTTTGCCGGGTCATTTTGTGCACCGGTTGACGGTGGAAGCTGCCCAGCACCTGCCCGAACCGCTGCAACCGCAGTGTACGTACTCTTCTCAAACGCTGCTGCGCCTTTTACGGTGGCAACCAGGTTTGGCACAAGATCCAGCCGCCGCTGGTATGCGTTTTCAACCTGGGCCCACTGCGACTGCGCTGCCTGATCGAGGCGGATGAGCGAGTTGTAGGTGCCAATCCCATAACTGCCACACAAAACAACGATGAGCAGAACAACCAGGGCCGTGCGTTTACTACGACTTGCCATTGAATTTTCCTCTTAGTTGCAAAATGCCTACACTCCGGTTAGTTTCACGGTTGATGCCGCAATCTAACAGGTGCATAGGCCAGACGGTTCTACGACGCACGCATGTTCCGGGGACTCCTGTGGGATCGGCAATTAAGACGTGCGAGGACCTTACGACTTATACAAAAAAACCTCATCAACCTCAGCGACTTCATCCACTTCAAAGACCTGATTGCAAAGCTAATTGGATCGCCTGCTCAATCGACATACTGACTCCCTGCGACCAGGCTGCAGCAAATGCCTCGTCACCCAAACGCATGCGGACGCAAGCCACCTTCCGGTCGTACTCCTCGCGCTGACTCGGTGGCATGGGGGCCTCGATCTCATCCCGTAGCCGCTCGGCTGCCGCATATAACTGAGTGGCCTGTACCGTCTGTTCCTGCATTGCTACGAGTTCAGCGCAGGCGAACAGAGAATCCGCAATGCCCCTTCGATCGCCAATGTCGCGCCGAATGGCGAGGCTCTCTTGTTGATAGGACTGTGCAGAAGCATAGTCAGCCTGTGCATGCGCTGTGTTTCCCAGGCTATTGAGGCATACTGCAATGCCCACCTTATGTTCCAACTCACGGTAAACGGCCAAACTCTCATGGTTTAGAGCGTTGGCGGCAGGGTAGTCACCTTGAGCAGATGCAGCTTGCGCCAGGTTGCCGAGCGTTGCAGCAACGCCGAACTTGTTGCCCATCTCTTGAAAGATCGTGAGAGCCTCTTTGTGCAGGTCACGGGCTGCGTCATAGTCGACTAACGTGTGAGCAAGGCACCCAAGGTTGCCGAGGATATAGGCAGTGTGTCGCTTGTCACCCGATTCACGAGCCAACTCCAGGCTTTCCGAATACATGGATTGGCTCGTGGCATAGTTGCAGAGAGCTGTCTCTACGAGTCCCAGAACAATGAGGCACCGGATAATTCCCTGCTTGTCGCACAGGTCACGATAAATGGTCAAGCCTTCATCGAGCAGGTCGCGGGATGCAGTAAATTCGCCCTGAAAATAAGCCAGTCCACCTGCGTCATAAAGGGCGCTGGCCCGGTGCTTGCTTCGCCCTAGCTCGACTGTGCCAGACAGGATAGAGGCCAAGTGCTTTCGTCCTTCACTCAGATATCCGCGTCTCGACCAGAACGTGGCTAACGCGGTTGCTAGCCGTAGTCCCAACTCTCCGCCGGCGGATTCTCGCTGACAGAATGCCAATGCCGTGCGAAAGTTATCGTGTTCTTCTTCGAGGACCGTTAGCCACTTAGCTTGATCAGGACCATCTAATTGCGGTCTGATCGTTTCGGCCAAGTGAAGGTAGTAGTCCCGATGCCTGCTTTTGGTTGTATCTTGCTCGCCGCTCTCATTTATTCTGTCCCGCGCATAATGCCTCACGGTCACCAGCATTCTATAACGTGGCGCACCGCCATGCGTGTCGACGATAACTAAAGACTTATCTGCCAGGCTGCTAAGGAGATCCAGCACCTCCCAATTCTCCACGGCGCAGCTCGATGCGCTCTCGCCAACTCCAACCTGCTCCGCAGCCTCGAGGGTCCAGCCTCCCGAGAATACCGAGAGGCGCCTCAACAGGAGCTTCTCCTGATCGTTGAGAAGATCGTAACTCCAGTCGATCAATGCCCTTAATGTCTGCTGCCTTGGCAGCGCCGTCTTGCTACCACCTGTCAGAAGCTGGAAGCTGGAGCGGAGTCTGGTATCGATCTCATCAACAGATAACGACCGAATACGTGCTGCCGCAAGCTCTATCGCCAGTGGAATGCCGTCCAACCGGTGACACACGGAAGCTACCGCAGCCGCATTCTGATTTGTTACCTCAAACTCGGCGCGATGAAACTGTGCGCATTCGATGAACAGCCGCACTGCCTCGTACTGGTTTATCGTCTCGACGGTAAACGTTTGTAATGGATCGGGCGAGGATAGGGAGGGAACCCGATACGTCCGCTCGCCGGCGATGCCCATCCCTTCCCGACTGCTTGCCAGGATGCTGACTTGTGAACAGGAACGAACCAGAGCGTTGGACAGAGCGGCACATGCACTTAGTAGATGCTCGCAGTTGTCCAGAATTAGGAGCAAACGCTTTGATACAAGATACTCAGTCAGCGCCTGCGCGAACTCTTTGCCTATCTGTTCAGTAACGCCCAAAATCGATGCGACAGTCTGCGGAACGCGATCCAAATCGGTCAACGGCGCGAGCTCGACAAGGAAAACACCATCAGGATACTTTTCAAGTGCGTTCGCGGCGACTTGCAGAGACAGGCGCGTTTTGCCGCAGCCACCGCTGCCCAAAAGCGTCAGCAGACGCGACCTTGAAAGAAGGTCTGTGACCTCGGCGATCTCCTTCTCTCGCCCAATGAAGGGAGTAAGTTGCTGTGGCAGGTTGTTCGGGAAGCCGCCGAGAGCCTTAATCGGCGGAAACTCGTCTTGCAGTTTGGGATGAACGAGCTGGAAAATCGTTTCAGGGCGGATGAGATCGCGGAGCCGATGCTCTCCCATAGCCTGGAGGTTTACGTCATTAGGCAGACTGTCACGGGTCAACTCCTGGGTAGGCAGGGACAACAACACCTGCCCCCCATGCCCAGCCCCTAACAAACGCGCCACTCGATTTAACGGCTGGCCAAAATAATCCTCATCGCGGACTTCCGCAGCGCCCGTGTGCAGGGCCATTCGAACTTTAATCGTTACGCCGTTGGGCCATACTTCGGAACTGAGAGCCAATTGGGCGGTGAGAGCTGCCTCAAGCGCTTCCGGTGCGGTGTGGAATGCGGCACAAAATGCGTCGCCCATTGTTTTGAAAACGTGACCGCTATGGTGTTCGATGGCATCGCGCATCAAGGTGTCATGGCGTGCGAGAGCGGCTCCCATTTCGATGGGATGCCGCTCCCAAAGGCTGGTGCTGCCTTCGATATCGGTGAAAAGAAAAGTTATCGTTCCACTTGGCAAGCCTGGCATGGTTATCCTCAAGAACACGAATGCGGATTTCAGTTACCGGGAATGGCAACAGGCACGTCCTTGACCGAGATCTTATTCGCTAGTGCAGCCCTGTCCATCTGGCCGAACGATGTACCGAGGGCGTCTACATCGCTTTTGCTGAAACTACCGGCCTTGAAACGGCTCCCGATCGAAGAGAAGGATTCGCCCATATTGTCTAGAGCTCCTGCCACCTTCTGAAGCAATTTATCGTTGCTCGCGTGCGCAATCTTGCTTGATACCTTTATCTCGTGTACGGCGAAGAGTAACGCGCCGCCCGCCTTTATGATCGACGCGGTTCTGTGTGGCGCCCCTTCAGACAGTTTTCCCTCTTTGTAAGGTTGCGATACCCAGTGGTGATAGCAGAAATAGGCTACGCCGAGGTGCGCGACAAATCGGGTTTTGTCTAGAATCGCCAGAGAGGGGCGTGCAATTCCGCCGATCAGTGAAGCGCTAAGTAGAATCACAATCCAGAATTTTGCGGATACTCTCATTGTCATTGGCCCATACTCCCGTCAATCGTCGGCACGTGTCCGAATTTGCTGTCATTTGTGTCCGATGGCTGTTCACAACTTGTGAACAGTTAACAAGTAGTACCTCGTTCGAACAGAACCGGTTGCAGCTATTTTCTATACACAGATCAGGCTGGCGCCGAAGAACGGAACTTGTGTTGATCCACACCAGTCTTGTCGTTGGATGTGATACAGTGTGTGTATTATCGCCTAACAAGGCTGTATTATCGCCTAACAAGGCTGCATCATCGGCCACGTGTGAACCGACGGAATAGTCAGCAAATAACTAACAGGTATTGAAAACATGCAGTCAGAAGACAAACCCCATCGGAGCGGCTTTTCCGGCGGTGAAATCGCAACTCCGTCAGACCTTGTGAAATACCAGGATGGCTCCATTGTCAGTCGCGTGCTTGTAAAAAACCCGAATGGCACGGTCACCATCTTCGCGTTTGACGAAGGTCAAGCTTTGAGTGAGCACATGGTCCCGTATGATGCGCTCGTACATGTGCTCGAAGGTGAAGTGGAAATCACCATCGATGGAACCACGCATCACTTGCATTCCTGCGAAATGATCCTTTTGCCCGCTTCGCAGCCCCACGCCGTCAACGCGTTGAAGCGATTCAAAATGATTCTCACGATGATTCGATGCTGAGCATTCTCAGTTCTTAAGAACAATAGTCATTAAATACGTGCAGGTAGGGCCCCCCTTGGCCTCTGCCTCCGTCAGTTCTACGTAGTATGCGCCGTCGGTCGGGGCTTTGAAAGTGATCCTTCTATCTCTCTTCTTATCCCCGACCGAAAGCGCCACCGGGATGTGGCGATGATCCCGAATACGTAGCACCGGATCCAGGGCGGAGCCTGCGCGTCCCGTAAGAAGCGTGATCTGCCATGTCTGCCCTGCCTTCGCTTCGAACCGCACAATATCCGGAGTGTCGGCGTCAAGGGAGCCCATAATTGCGCTAGACGGACCGGGAAGCGGCATGGCCTCCGCGAACGTGCCGGCCGGCTTCTTGATCGGCACTAGCGTTTCCGCGTAATCAACAACTGGCAATTGCGTTTTCACGATCGTGCCATCCATCTGGGTCAGCGTCAGTTCAAAGGTTTCGCGCGGGCAGTTCGCTGGGACCGTGATCTCCACTGCCACCTGTCTGTTTCCTTTATCCTTAAGCTTGAGGTCAATCGCCGTTGTTTCGCGCAGTTTGACCGCGATTGGGGCTTTGATCGATGCCGCTTTTGGATTGAGATTATCTCCATAGATCACCAGCCTGGTGGTGCGTCCTGCCATTACTCCCATCACCGACATGCTTTTGATTTCGAGTTTCGGAGGTTCGGCGCTCGCTGTATCGATCATCGAAGCTAAAGCGAGCGCGGCGAATGCTGCAAATCCAGCACAGGCTGTCACTATTTGATGCACAAATCTCATCGCTTCGCCTCGGAGGCAGGTTCTACGCGGGCGCCCGATGGCGCGAGAGTTACCGTGGAGATTATCTTGCCTTCCCGCAAACTCCAGAAGAGCACTTTGCCTTCCTGCGTTCCGGCTGCGATCGTATCGTTGTCTTTAGCGATGGCGACGCTGTATATCCAGTCCTTCGCATCTTTTATCGAACGCTTCTGGTTCGATCCATCCCCGTTATAGACGCTTACTTCACCGCTGCACGCTCCCCATGCGAGCACGCTTCCATCCGGGCTGTACGCAAGCGCATTGATCGCGTCGCTGCCGCCTTGCGCCCGGACCGGGTTCTCAATTTTGCCGGGATCCACTTTCCAGATGCGGAACTGCCGGTCCGCCCCGGCCGTCACGAGGATCGTTCCATTGGCATTGAATGCGACCCTCGTAACCGCATCTTGATGAGCGTTCAGCGTATCGGTCCGCTTCCATGTGGCGGTGCTGAAGAGCTTTGCGGTCCTGTCGCCGCTTGCGGTCGCGAACAGCTTGCCGTCGGGCGAGTAGGCGACGCCAAACACAGCATCAGCATGCTCCTTGATGACGCGTGTACAGCTTCCGGCAGTTACATCCCATACACGAGCAGTCTTGTCCAGTGAGCCTGTCGCAATTTCCATGGAGTTTGGCCGCCAGGCTACCGCATAAACGGTGTCGGTATGCCCTGTGAGACTCTTCAACGGTTTCCCGGATTCAGCATTGAAGACGACAATCTCGCCGCTTTGACCCGGAATTCCGCCCGCCGCCGCCAGGTATTTACCATCGCTGCTCCAGGCAATAGCCTGCACCTGGTCCGCCGCGCCGGTAATGGTACGAGTCACGCCGCCAGTTTTGGGATCGAGCAGTCGCACCACACGGTATCCTCCCGCAGCCAGTGCCGAACCGTCCGGCGCGTAGGCGAGCGCCGTTACGGGCGCGGGAAGTGATTTCACTTTGAGGGAGGTTAGAGGAGCAGCGCTCGCTTTGGACGCTGCTCGCGCCTCAGGCGAAGTCATTGAGTCCACTTTCGCGCCTTCGTCGATCCAGCGTCGAACCACAGTGATCTTTTCCAGGTCGATCGCGCCATTCGGCGGCATCTTCGGTTTGAGCTCGCCCATCATGTACAGGATGAGGCTGCTCTTATCGCCCTTGAACACCAAGATCGCCGGCCCATGCCTGCCTCCTGCGACAAGGCGATCGCGATTCTCCATCGAATAGCCGCTCGCCGGGTTAGGACCTGAATGGCAGGAGTAGCATTGCGCTCGAAGCAGAGGCAAGACCTGCTTGCTGAACACAACAGGCGGTGGTGCGGCAGACGACGCTACGGAGACCAACGCGCCGAGAACCGCCAACACTATGGATGATAGTTTCATTAAAATCTCAAGGATGGGATATAACCAAGACGCCGAACAGCTTATGTCCACAACTCTTTGATCGGCTCGCACTCCGGCAAAATGCGTACTGGCCGATTCTGAGGCGTGTACAGCACCTTTTCGTAGTCTATCCCAAGGGCACTATAGATCGTAGCAGCGATTTCCGGCGGCCGGATAGGCCGTTCCGTAACGTATTCGCCTCGCTCATCAGTTGTTCCGATCACCTGCCCGCCTCGGATTCCAGCGCCAGCAAATAGCATTACGCCTGCATTGCCCCAATGATCGCGGCCATTGTCCTTATTGATCTTACTGGTCCGGCCGAAGTCTCCGTACATAGCAACCAGTGTATCTTTCAGCAGTCCCCGCTGCTCCATGTCGCGCAGAAGCGCTGCAACGGAGCGATCGAAGCCCGGGAGGCTCTTATCGCAGGATGGGAAGATATTGCTGTGCGCGTCCCAGCCGCCCTGACAAAGCAGCACGAAACGCACGTTGGCCTCGACCATTCGGCGCGCTAGCAAAGCCTGATTCCCCCAGAAGTCGCGACCATAGGTATCCCGTACTTTATCCGTCTCCTTCGAAAGGTCGAATGCCTGCCGGGCTTCGGACGATAGAATCATCTGAGTCGCACGCTGGTAAAAACTATCCATGGAGCTTAGCTGATCAGATGCCTCTACCCTCCGGGCCAGGTTGTCGATGGTCTTAAGCATTCCTTCTCGTCGGTTCAGTCGCTCCTGAGGAACGTCCGACAGCAGAGAAAGGTTGGGGACTTTCCAGTTTGCATCGCCACATGCGCCAGATTTGAAAGACTCGTACCGTTCGCCGAGCCAGGCGGCCTTGCCCAGTTCCCACGTGAACGAATGGTTCTTCGGGATCGCGACATAGGGAGGCAGTGTGTTGAGGGGAGTTGTCTCGTGCGTCACAATTGCGCCGATCGAGGGATAGTCACCGCCCTGCATCACTCCGTAATTGCCGGTCAGCATCCACTGTGCAGCGGTCTCATGATGGTCGCTTCCGGTTACCTGCGATCGGCAGAGGGCAAAGATGTCCGTACACTTGGCCAGTTCCGGCATCATCGAGGAAAACTTCACACCTGCGATCGTTGTGGGGATTACGCCGTATTTTCCGCGAATCTCCTGCGGAGCATCCGGTTTCGGATCCATCGTGTCGTGATGGGTCAGTCCACCTCCGAGGTAGATCAGCAGCACGTTTTTAGCGCGGGTTTTCTGGGCGGTCTTTTCGGCAGCGCGCGCGGCTTCGAGGCGAAGCAGATCGGGCAGCGTTAGACCCAGGACAGAAAGCGACCCCAGACGGACGAAATCTCGTCGGGTCACACCACTGCAAAGCTTCTGTCCAGCTCCAGCATCGATATCGAGCATCGAGTATTTACTCCATCTAGTGATTGAACAGAAACTCTTTGCTGTTCAACAGAGCCCAGAGAAGATCCTGAAAGCCTTCCTCCCTGGAAGACGCTTTCTTAACGGCCACCAGAAGTGCTGCAGATTCCGTCGGCGTTGGCTTCCGAGCGAGCGCGGTAAGAAAGAGCTCCTCCATGATGTCGCCGTCCAGCTTGCCCGATTTGACGAGCAGATTTGCAGAGCACTCTCGTGACTTCAGCTTGGTTTGGATGGCATCACTGTTGAGCAGCGCCAGTGCCTGCGAAATTGCAGGATTGCAGTTGCGCTCCGAATCGCTTGGCTGAACCCGCGGCGGTCGCCCGAAAGTATCGAGCATAATCGATGGTATCTCAGTATCGGCAAGTTCGCATGCCCGCGCGCCCAATCCCATCCCATTATACTTATCGGGAACGCCTGTCACCTGCGCCACGGAGTCCGCGATCTCTTCTGCCTGCATCCTGCGCGCCATATAATGCGAAAACAGGCGCGCATCAACCTTATTGGCTGCATTAGGCACCGCGCTCAGTTGATATGTCCGTGATTTCATCAACGTTGAAAGAAGGTATTTCAAATCGTAGCCGTGCTTCTTGAGATCGTCGCAGAGCGCGCGCATCAGTGGCTCATTCTTCGCGGGATTTGTGCTCCGGATGTCGTCCACCGGTTCAATAATGCCGGTGCCGAAACAGCGCGCCCAAAACCTATTGACGATGTTTCGCGTAAAATCGTCCTGGTGAACGATCCAGTAGGCCGTCTTTACTCGGCGATCTTCGTCTTTGCCAAATCCCAGATCTGCGCGATCCAACGGTCGGGGAGTCATCAGTTCGCTGGTCCGTGGCTGGCGGACATCTCCGCTGGAGGTCCCCTCAAGCATTTCCGGAACGCCGTCGTCGTTGGTCCCTTTGCCCCTTAGCTGCTGCCAGAGCGCGGTGAAATGGTAATAGTCGTCCTGTGTATAACGCTCTGTCGGGTGGTTGTGGCACTTTGCGCATCCTATACGATTGCCAAGAAACACCTGTGCCACCATTTCACCCGTCGCCTCAGATGCTCGCACCCAGTAGCCCTCACCGGGTTTTTGCGGTGTGCGGCTCACGAAAAAGTAGCCGCCTGGTTTCTCCTCTAGACTCCCAGAGGCGGTCAGGATGTCCGTAACAATCCGATCCCAGGGATGATTGGCATTGAACTGGTCCATCAGCCACTGCTGCATCATCATTGCGTACTTGCGATGCATATACTCGCGCCGAAGTACAAAAAGGTCGCCAAATTTGAGGGCCCACACCTGCCCGTATTCCGGCCGTTTCAGAAGTGCATCGATCAGCGCATCGCGCCTGGCGGGCGATTTGTCGTTGAGAAAGTCTACCGCTTCCTCGGCGGTTGGCAAAGTCCCCAGTGCATCGATATACGCTCTGCGCATAAACTCCTGATCGGTACAGAGGGCGGATGGCTCGATGCGAAGCTGTTTTAGTTTTGCATTCACAAATCCATCTATATAATTATTTTGTGGTACGAATGCAGCTTCTGTAACTCTCTGAACGTACGGAGAAACGACGCGAACAACAGCCATCTTGTCCATATACTTGGCGGTAACGGCTGTCTCGCCCGAGCGCTCCATCTTCACTATGCCGATGTCATTCACGCTTGCAAGTGCAACGTCGTTGGAATTAAAGATGGCGCGACCGGTCACGTCCTCGGAATGTCCGTCTGAAAACTGTGCGCGTACGAGCAGGCGCTGTTTCTCGCCGGCGTGCATCTCGCGATCCCCAGGCAATATGTCAAGCTTCGTAAGTGTCGGGTCGTTACCGGCTGGTCCCTCCGCACCCTGTCTGAGCCAGGAGAGCAAGATACGGAACTCACGGGAGCCCTTCGTAAGTCTCACTCCACCTCGATGCGGGACTTGGCCAAGAGGCTTAAGCAGAAAAAGACTTGCCTCCGGGTTTTCTTGGGAAATCCTCCGCCCCCCAAGGTGCCGGGTAATGGAGGCGAAATCAATCTCTGGCGCATAGCCCCGCAGACTCAGTCGGAAACCTCCCTTGCCCTGGGCAGCGCCATGGCAGGTTCCCATACTGCAGCCCAGTCGCGAAAGCACGGGCACAACATCGTTCACAAACGAGAAAACAACAGGCTGCCTGGCATCTCGAACTGTGACTGCAACTCTTGTGCTGAGCCCCCTCCAAGTCGCAACGACTGCTCCGTTGCCATCGTTTGACGGCTGAATCTCACCGTCTTTGTTGATCGAGAAAATCCGCGGCGTTATGGATCGAAATGCTGCCTCGTCGGTCACATCCCGCCGTGTGCCGTCTTTGGTTACAGCGGTTACAAGGAGTTTCTGCGTAGAAGCTGGCCCCGCCAGTCGCACGACAGATGGAGTGATCTCTAGCCGTCCGCTGAAAGGGACAGGGGCACCAAAAGAAGATGAACTCTCCGCGAGCCAAAGCATAAATACCAGCAAAATTATAGGGCGTAGTTGTAGCATGGTTTCTTCATCTGGAATACGGAGAGGGAAAGCGCTTGCTCGTGAGCACTGTGCGCGATAGGTTCCCATCTTAACGACGAATCTCCTGCGCTGTACGCTTACACGTCGACTTTATCTAATAGTTTCAAAATGGGAAGTGAATAGTTACGATGAAGGGCCAATCTAGTGGACACCGATAAAAAAGAAAGAGCGGACCCAGGAGATCCGCTCTTTACCAACTTGCAGGCGGCGACCTGCCGACCACAATTGCCGCGATGGTTCGCGTTTTTTACTTCGCAGATCGGCGCTTGTGCGCGCGAAAGCGAAGGCCGGAGGCAGCCAGTGTGCCGACCAAGAGAGCGAGTGCGCCAGGCTCAGGTGTCTTTACGGGAACGGGGTTATCATTGGGTACCAGGCCGATTGATTGGTCGTTCGCCCAACTATCCAGCTCGCTCAGCGACCAGCTCGATCTATTGTCGCCCGGTGTGAGCCAGGTAGCCTCATCGATCACTCCGGTTCGGGCATCGATAAGCACACCGCCGGTAACATCGTTCACGCCGCCGGAGCCGTCGTACGGTACAAGCCAGTCGCCCTGTTGGCCGGCCGTGTCGCCGGGCATCGTCATAAGTACGGCATCGGAGAGGTTGCTGTCAAAGCTTCCGCCTGACAACCCGACCTCGGTGCTGAGCGTGGAGTTCGCGCTTAGATCGCTGATCGCGTCGGTAAGAGCAGTGGCGCCGCTGATCTCTGAGGACAGCTCTACAGGAGGCGCCGGCAGGCTGCCGTCGTTGTTACTGTTACCCGGATCGAGGGCCTCGGGTCCCTGCGGCTCGACTACGAACTTGTAACCCGGCGAATAGAAGGCGGGGTATGCGCCCGGCGAGCCGGGGCTTGGGTTGAAGTAAGCGAGCCACCCCGGAATCCGGGCATTCACGATGTTTCCATTCGCAAGCTGAATCGGTACTCCGCCTGGAACCTGGTCGTACCCGTAGCGTAACCAGGTGTTATATCCTATACCCAGACCAGCTGCGGCCGCCGCGGCCGGCTGGCTGTCCGCGTATCCGGTCCATGGGTCGTTTACGATGACTCCCGTGAGCGTGTAGTTCTGCCCGAAGCCCGGCGCGCCGATAGAGGTCACTCCGGAGACGATGATCGAGTGGTGGCCGGACATTATGCCCGCCTGCGCTGGCACGCCATAGGCTGCGATCGCATCGGCGATGGTCCGGGTCGCCTGAAAGGCCGTGGCGACATTGTAGGCAGCATATGCGTGGCTGCCGAACGCCGGTCCCACCCCGAGGCCGTTCACGTTCGGGTTGTCCATCAGGTTGGCGCTTACCACCATACCGGGCGTATCTGCTCCAGATCCGAATGGAACGAACGGGTTGTAGTAGCCCAGGCCGTTTACGGTGTTCGTTCCATGCTGTAGTCCGTAGACGAAAGCCTGAAAATTTGATGTAACATTGCCCAATGCGAGCGTGGGAAAGGGGTTCTGGCCCGAATTGAATGCTGTGGTCGGGCCGTCGCCGACTCCCAGATTGGCAGCGAGAAAAGGGTTGCCCGTGCGAACGGCGGCGCTATCCATCATCATCTCAATGGATGCGGCGGCGCACCAGTGATCTGTCTCCTGTGCATGGTAGATGAGGCCGGCTGCGATCGTACCCACTTGCTGGGCCTGCGCGGATGCGGGTAAGAGCCACGTGGCCAGAGTGCCTGCCAGAATTGCGTGCGTACGGTAGCGAACAGTATGATTGCCCACGACAGTCCTCCTACGAATTCCCAAGTAATCGTTGCTAATTCAGAAAAAGTACGACTGATCAGCAGACGGCTCCGACAGCGGAGGCGCCCTGCAGCCCCACGGCAGGGCTAAGCGTGATGTTGCGCCGCGATTTATGTTTTCGCTGTATCAGGTCGAAACCGAGGACGGTCTCAAACCCAGCACAGTTTTTGCCGAAACAAATATCAGACGAGGAGGTTGCCGGTTCGATCATTTCCGCAAGGGTATATCAAAAACCGACACTTTGTAGCTGTTGCAAGGATTCCGCTAAGATGCCCGAGCAAATCGAGCAGATTTCGCGAACCTTGCCAAGGCGCCGAGCAGACGACCTACATTCAGTTTAACATAAGCACGTAATTAGTGCAAGTTCTGCACACATATATTGATTCTTTGCGAATATATATTTCTTGACGGCGTATAAGCCTGCAGTCGCGTGCGTACGCTGATTGTTTCTGCCTGGCCAAGTTGGGAGATTTGATTCTTTGGCAATGGTTCTTGTTGGTGGTGAGCAGGGTTCTGTGATTCTGAGTTTGGTTCTTTTTCGTCCGAGGGCGTTCGCTTCGGAGGTAGCGTCTGCCCCGTGATAGTGCTTCCCGCAGGGCTCCGCGCGGGTTTATGTAGTCTTACCGTCGGTTGCCTTTCGCTTCGGAGGAAGCGCTTGCCCCGTGATAGTGCTTCTCGCAGGGCTCCGCCCCCCACCCCGCTAAGGAGGGCACGCGCCGGAACAACTTGTACTACCTCAGGT
>CAIXIX010000539.1 GCA_903919615.1 uncultured Chthonomonas sp. | reverse complement strand
GGCGCTTCCGAGCGATTTCTACCTTTACGGAGCTTACCAAGAAAGAGGGTAAGAACCAGCCAGTAGATCCGCACAAGCCCCTGCTTACGCCAATTAAGAAGACCGGTGGACGAAACAATAAAGGTCGCGTTACACATCGCTTCCACGGTGGTGGTACCAAGCGGATGTACCGGATCATCGATTTCAAGCGCAATAAGCTGGATGTACCGGCAACCGTGCTGACAATCGAATATGATCCCAATCGATCTTGCCGAATTTCGCTCGTCGAGTATGCAGATGGTGAAAAGAGATATATCCTAACCCCAATAGGGCTTAAGGAAGGCGATTCGATTATC
Organism: uncultured Chthonomonas sp.; assembly: GCA_903919615.1. GTDB lineage: Bacteria > Armatimonadota > Chthonomonadetes > Chthonomonadales > Chthonomonadaceae > CAIXIX01. The sequence continues at coordinate 43,727 of CAIXIX010000539.1, read as the reverse complement.
GCATCGGAAAATGCGGACATTCGGCCAGGTAACAACCTGCCGTTGCGCGCGATTCCGGTGGGTACGACGATCCACAACATCGAACTTCACCTTGGCAAGGGCGGCCAGTTGGTTCGGTCCGCTGGCGTTGGGGCCCAGTTGATGGCCAAAGAGAACAAGTATGCGCAGGTTCGCCTGCCGTCCGGCGAAACCCGGCTTATTCTCCTGACTTGCCATGCAACAATCGGCCAGGTCGGCAATCCCGAGCACGAGAACCAGTCGCTCGGTAAAGCTGGTGCATCCCGATGGCGTGGTATCAAGCCACATGTTCGCGGTGTAGCAATGACCCCGAGAGACCACCCACACGGTGGTGGCGAAGCTCAGAGCCCTATTGGTCGAAAGAAGGGTCCTGCAACCCCATGGGGTAAGCCGGCTCTTGGTTATAAGACCAGACATAACAAGTCTACCGACAAGTATATTGTCCGCAAGCGCGGCGCGAAATAATAGGGGATACGTATGGGACGTTCACTGAAAAAGGGGCCCTACGCGGACCCGAAACTACTCGAGAAAGTCCGGAATATGAATGCCCGGAACGAGAAAAAGGCCATTAAAACCTGGTCACGTCGTTCCACAATCTTCCCGGACTTCATCGGTCACACGATGCTAGTCCATGACGGGCGCAAACATATTCCGATCTTCATCACTGAGAACATGGTCGGACATAAGCTTGGCGAGTTCGCTGTCACGCGCCTTTTCCGGGGACACGCCGGCCAGCAGGTCGAGCGGCGCTCCGGTATCAAGTAGAGAAGGACGCAGATAAAAATGCCAAATGATACAGCGGTTGAGCGAACGCGCGAGCATCGCGAGAACCGAAAAAAGAACCGTGGCCGCAAGGTAGAAGATAACCAGGCACAGGCAGTTGCGAAGTTCATTCGCGTACCGCCGCGTAAGGCGAGGCTCGTCATGGATTCCGTCCGCGGAAAATATGCTCTAGATGCACTCGCATTCCTGCGCTACATTCCGAACCGAGCTGCCGGATACATCTCAAAGGTCCTAACATCGGCCGTTGCCAACGCCGCAAACAACCATGGTCTGGATCAGTCCAGGCTGAAACTGGTCGAGGCGCGTGTTGACGAAGGGCCGCGCATGAAGCGCGTGCAGCCTCGTGCACAGGGCCGAGCCTACCATATCCTTAAGCGAATGAGCCACATCACAGTGGTGGTCGAAGAGGTCGAGCCTAAACCACGAAAGCCTAAAAAGGCAGTTGGTTCCCGCTCTGAAGCAGCTCGCGCAGCACGCCGACAGGCAGTTGCGCCTGCAGCAGCGCCTGTTACAGTTGAAGAGACGGCCGCACTTGAGCTCGAAGGAGCTGTAATCGCTACGCCGGAAGTTCAGCTAGCAGACGAGACCACTTCGGTGGAGCTTGATGGAGTAGATGAGAGCGGAGCGCCGACACAAGCCGACGCGGAGTAGGTGCTGTTTCATGCAGAGAGACGACAACGTTAATTCGTTTCTCTGCTGATACGCATGAAAGGACATCGTTTTGGGACATAAAGTTCACCCGATTGGATTTCGCGTCGGCGTAATCCGCGATTGGGACAGCAAATGGTATCTGCCTCAGCGGTCTTTTGCCGATGCGCTTTACGAGGACTGGAAGATCCGTCGGTTCATCAAAGGAACAGACAGCGATACAGCCAAGAAGAGCATTGCGAGCCTCCAGCGTGCACTCAGCTCCGCCGCGATCGCTCGCGTTGAGATCGAGCGCGCGGGTAACAGGGTTAAGGTTACGCTTCACACCGCAAAGCCTGGTATGATCATCGGCCGACAGGGCAAAGGGGTCGAAGACCTCAAGAATGCTCTGGAAGCGCTGACCAAGAAGCAGGTCCATGTAAACGTGATGGAGATCCGCCATCCTGATATTGATGCTCAGCTTGTTGCTGAGTCGATTGCGCAGCAGATCGAAAAGAGAATCGCTTACAAGCGCGCAATGCGACAGGCAATTCTCCGCTCCATGAAGCTCGGGATTCGTGGTATCAGAATTATGTGTTCCGGCAGACTTGCGGGTGCAGAAATGGCGCGTAAGGAGCAGGATCGACAGGGCAAGATCCCGCTGCATACAATCCGAGCCGATATCGACTACGGCTTTGCCGAGGCTGCCACAACCTATGGCAATATCGGAATCAAAGTCTGGATCTATAAAGGTGATGTTCTTCCCGGCCAGCCGAGACAATCGGAGCCAGAAGTTCCGCGCCAGGCTCGTGGCGAAGGCAGACCAGACCGATCCGGCGAGCGATCTGATCGCGGTGGCGACAGGCGTGGCGGTCCTGGTGGCGGCCGTGGCGGCCGTGGTGGTGGTGGTGGCGGCCGTGGTGGAAGCGGCGGCGGCGGAGGCCGCGGTGGCTTCTCTGGCGGACCGCGTCCAGCACGCGCTCCACAAGAAGGTGGTGACGCGTCGTAATCCGACCGTCATAAGTATCCTGTTCTCAGGATAAGGCTGCGTCCCACGTCGCCGCATAAGCGGCGACGGCCGGCGCCAGGGAATTCGCATCATTATGCGAATCTAAAGGCGCTCTATGGAGGAGAGTTCAACATGTTGATGCCAAAGCGCGTCAAACACAGAAAGCAGCATCGCGGCCGCCGAGCAGGAAAAGCATCCGGCGGAACCGTGGTCAGTTTTGGCGAGTACGGACTGCAGGCTATGGAGTCTTGCTGGATGACTGCCAATCAGATTGAATCCGCGAGAATTGCAATTAACAGGTACATCCGCAGAGGCGGTAAGATCTGGATCCGCATTTTCCCGGATAAGCCGTTTACCAAAAAGCCCGCAGAAACGCGCATGGGTTCTGGAAAAGGCGCTCCGGATGGATGGGTCGCCGTCGTTAAGCCAGGTCGCATTCTCTTTGAGCTAGCGGGTGTCGACGAGGCAAAGGCCCGAGAAGCGATGCGACTTGCATCGCATAAGCTCCCGATCGAGACTCGTTTTGTCCTTCGTGCAGCCGCTCCTGCCAATGCAGATCTCGCAGCTGATGATATCGAAGTAGATGATGTTGAATTGGCTGAGGGTGTAGAGATCGCCGATTCTGTGGAGGATGCTGATGGCCGAGCTTAAACAAACACAGATTCGCCAGCAGCTGCGCGAGATGGACGATGCTCAGCTTCACGGGGAGATTGCTGCCCAGCGCGAACTTCTGTACAGCTACCGAAGGCGACACGCTATGCGGCAGCTTGACAACACGGCGGCAATTCGTGCTGCACGAAAGCAGATTGCGCGTGCTCTTACCATTCTGCGGGAGCGAGAACTGACAGCGCAGAAAGAGGCGAACTAACCTATGTCCGATGAGATAACCCAAACTGATCCAGCGGAGACGAGCGCAGTGGAGCCGATCGAAGCAGCAGTAGTTGAGCCCGTCGCTGTTGAAGCAACAGAAGAAGCGCCGGTTGCAGAACCAGAGCCGGTTGCAGAACCAGCGCCTGCTCCCGTAAAGGCAACGCGAGTTAAAGCCGATCGCGCAGCAGCGCCTGTAGTAGAACCGGCCGCGCCCCAGATCGATGTCATCGACTTTGGTGCAGAGCCAGCTCCAGTACGCGGACGCCGCAAGGTGCGTGTTGGCAAGGTCGTAAGCAGCAAAATGGAGAAGACCGTTGTTGTTGCTGTCGAGAGCCGAGAGCGACACCCGCTTTACGGAAAGTTTCTTAAGAGAACTACCAAGTTTAAAGCCCACGATGAGGAAAACTCATGCGGTGAAGGCGATACTGTCGAGATCATGGAGACGCGTCCGCTCTCTCGCGAGAAGCGGTGGCGCGTAGTGCGGATCGTCGAAAAGGCCAAATAAGGAGCTTCGGAGAGCTAAGATGATCCAACCTTACACCAGAATGAAATGCGCCGATAACTCTGGCGCGCGAGAAATAATGTGCATCCGAGTTATGAAAGGCTCGAATGCCCGGTATGCCTACGTCGGCGATATTATTATCGGCGTAGTCAAATCCGCTACCCCGAACCAGACTGTCAAGAAGAGCGATGTAGTTACATGCGTCGTTGTTCGAACCCGGCAGCCAATCCGCCGCAAAGACGGTTCGGTTCTGCGCTTCGATGATAACGCTGCCGTCGTAATTGACAAACGCGATCAGAACCCGCGAGGAACGCGTATCTTCGGTCCCGTCGCTCGCGAACTGCGAGAGCGCGACTTCATGAGAATCGTGTCGCTCGCGCCGGAGGTACTGTAACTATGCCACGTCCAAAGCCAAGTAAGCCCGAAGAGCCCGTAAAGCTCAAGGTAAAGAAGGGCGATACCGTAGAAGTTATCTCCGGTAAAGATGTAGGCACTCGCGGCGAGGTTCTTTCCGCTCATCCCAGAGAGAACAAAGTCGTCGTCAAAGGCGCGAACATCACAGTCAAGCATACCAAGGATAAGCCCAGCAATCGCGCTGGCGCAGCGGGCGCTAACCGAGTTATCAAGGGTGGACGTCTTGAGACAGAGGCTCCTCTCTTTGTTAGCAAGGTGATGGTCGTATGCCCTGCCTGCAAGCGCCCAACGCGCGTAGGCTATGCTTACAAAGAGGGCGATGAGAAGCTGTCGCGACGCAAGTATCGCGTATGCAAGCATCCTGAATGCGGCAAGTCGCTCGATTAGTTACAAATTCTCGGGTCGCATAGTGTATACTCTGTGCGGCCCGGAGATAATCTCTCCCCCTCGCCGGTCGGCAATCGGCGAATTTATGGGAACTGGAAGATAGAAGAAGAATGGCTCGATTAAAAGAAAAGTATCAGAGCGAGGTTGTGCCTGCCCTCGTCAAGCAGTTCAATTACGCAAACGTAATGCAGGTTCCGAAGATCGATAAGATCGTTGTGAACATGGGTGTAGGCCGTGCAGGCCAGACAGGCGCGGGCGAAGCTTCGAAGGAACTTGATGGCGCCGTCAAAGATATGACGCTTATCACCGGACAAAAGCCGGTTGTAACTCGCGCTCGAAAGTCCATCGCTAACTTTAAGCTGCGCGAAGGCGCCAGAATCGGCTGCAAAGTAACGCTTCGCGGCGACAAGATGTATGAGTTCTATGATCGACTCGTGAATATTACGCTTGCGCGTATCCGAGACTTCCAGGGAATTTCGCCAAACAGTTTCGATGGTCGTGGCAATTTCGCCATGGGCATGAAGGAGCAGTTAGTATTCCCAGAAATCGATTACGATAAGATCGACAAAGTAAGAGGTATGGATATCATTGTCTGTACCACAGCTACTACGGACGAAGAGGCCCGCGCACTTCTTAAAGCGCTCGGAATGCCATTCCGCACGAAGTAGGTTATTGCGTTTACTGCCTCGCGGAGATCTTTGCTGTCTCCGCGAGCAGGAAAAGCATCGTGGTTCTGAAGATTAGTTCAACCTCAAGCAAATTATCGCGTTGGTGCTGCACACGTGCGGAGGAATTGGCTCCGCGTGGCATGAATAGCTTCGTATCTCAACGGATGAGATTAGAGGCTGTTCCTCTTTGAAAACTATATATTGCCTTAATACTCTGCCTTCGCCGCCGAGTTCATTGAGCTCGACGACGATGACTGGTATCGAGAAGAACGGCCTTCACGAGACAGGACATAACGCTGCATTTCTACCGATTTACTGGTGGTCCCTGTGGGGATGCAAATGTGGCGCAGTCAATACAATGGCGAGGAGAGTGAACGATGAAAAGCTACGGGATCGGTTCGATCCGGAACGTAGGTCTGTTCGGGCATCAAGGCGCTGGTAAGACGTCCCTGGCGGAAGCCCTGCTGTACGTTTCCGGTAAGATTGATCGTCTGGGTCGGACCGATGACGGAACTGCCACCTGCGACTTTGACTCGGAAGAGCACAAACGGCGCATCAGCATCAATATTGCGCTTGCCCCCTGTGAGTGGGATGGCGCAAAGATAAACATTGTCGACGTTCCTGGGTATCTGGATTTTGGCGGCGAAGTAACAAGCGCGATGGCTATCGTTGAGTCCGCGATTCTAGTTACGCCAGCTCAGAGTGAGCCTGAAGTCGGATTTGAAAATGCATGGGAACTTGCAGCCGAACGGTCGCTGCCGCGCGCAGTTTTTGTTAACCGAATGGATCGAGAGAATGCGGACTTCGCACAGATCCTTGAGTTTTTGCGTGATCGTTATGGTAACTGTATTGCACCCTTTCAGCTGCCTGTTGGCAGCGCAGAGAATTTTTCCGGCGTTATTGACATCGTCGAGATGAAAGCCTTTATTGGCGCTGGCAAAGACATAGCCAGTACGGATATACCGGGTGAACTGCTTTCAGAAGCCAACAAGTATCGCGAGCTTCTGGTGGAATCGGCCGCAGAAGGCGATGATGAGCTACTCGAAAAATTTCTAAGCGGTGAGACGCTTACGCATGACGAGGTTGTGCGAGGGCTGCATGAGGGAATCGACGCTGGCAAGGTCGTTCCTGTGCTATGTGGTTCAGCGACGCGCGATATTGGAATGACGGATCTTCTGGATATTATCGTTCATGAATTCCCAAATCCAACCGAGATCGAACATATTCATGGACGCCATCCGCAAACTGGCTCCGCCGAGCGGCGGCCTGCGACCGATGCTGCTCCTCTATCGGCTCTGATATTTAAAACGATTGCGGATCCCTATTTAGGAACACTCAGCTACTTTCGAGTTATGTCGGGGATCCTTAAGCCCGGCTCTACTGTACTAAACAGCTCTCGAGGCAAAGAAGAGCGTGTTGGCCAGATCTACTACGCCCGAGGCAAGGATCAGGAGATTACTCAGGAGATCCACGCAGGCGACATCGGTGTAACAGCCAAGCTTTCGGACACGAGAACTGGCGATACGCTTTGTGATAGTGGAAGCCCGATTGTATTGGAAGGGATTGAATTCGCTGCGCCGATCTTTGAGCAGGCTGTTGTTGCCAAATCCAAGGTGGACGAAGACAAGATGGGGCCAGCGTTGCACCGCGTAGAGGTTTCGGACCCTGCCTTCCAGTTCCATCGTGATCCGGAGACCGGACAAACGATTATAGCTGGATCCGGAGAGACGCATCTTGCCATCGTTGTAGAACGAATGAAGAAATTTGGCGCGAACCTCGAAGTAGTTGAGCGCCGCGTGCCCTACCGAGAGACAGTTGGCACCAAGGCTGAGGGACAGGGCAGGCATAAGAAACAGACCGGCGGTAGAGGACAGTTCGGAGACTGTTGGATACGAGTTGAGCCGAACCGGGGGAATGGATATGAGTACGTCGATGCTATCGTTGGTGGATCTATCCCTCGACAGTTTATTCCGGCTGTCGAGAAGGGCGTTCACCAGGCGATGCAGTTGGGAATACAGGCTGGATATCCGGTAGTCGATATTAAGGTTACCTGTTACGACGGTTCGTATCACGACGTAGATTCATCTGAAGCAGCATTTATTATGGCTGGCATGATAGGATTCACTACGGTAGCCGCGAAGGCTAACCCTACGCTGCTAGAGCCAATACTTACTGTGGAAGTGTTTATTCCCGAAACGATGCTGGGTGATGTCATGAGTGACCTCACCAGCAAAAGGGGAAGAATTGTGGGCACGGAGTCGGCTGGACCTGGAAAGACCCGGCTTACCGCCAACGTGCCGCATGCCGAAATGCTCCGATATGCGATAGATTTGCGATCCATTACTCGTGGACGTGGATCATTCGGAGCAACGCACTCTCATTACGAAGAGGTGCCGGCTCATATCGCACAGACGATCGTCGCGAACCACAAGAAGGAGCGCGAGGCGGAGCATTAAAGCTCCGTACATTCTTGGCGTCGATGGCCGGTGACTGCGTTTTCGATAGGTACGTCAGCCTGAAATGGTTGTACTTAGACCCATCGACGCGCAGCACCGGCTGTTGCACGGCAGGGGCTGAGCCCCGAGACATTAAATGGAGGATCTTTTTGGCAAAACAGGCACTGATTGAAAAGCAGAAGCGCAAGCCGAAGTATGCGGTCCGCGCATATACTCGCTGCAACTGCTGCGGACGCCCGCGTGGTGTTATTCGACGCTTTGGTATCTGCAGAATCTGCTTCCGAGAATTAGCGCTCCGTGGGCTTATTCCGGGCGTTACAAAGTCGAGCTGGTAAGGGAGAAGCACAATGGCATATACAACGGATCCCGTCGCAGATCTCCTCACCAGAATTCGCAACGCAAACCGAGCAAATCACGATTCTTTGGAAATCTCGTCGTCGAGACTTAAGATCGAAATCACAAAGATCCTTCACCGAGAAGGGTTCATTAAAGGTTTTGAAGTTATCAAGCAGACGCCCCAGGACAAGATTAAGATCGTCCTGAAGTACGGCGCCAAGCGCGAGAAGGTAATTACTGACCTCAAGCGTGTCAGCAAGCCAGGACTTCGCGTTTACTGTGGCAAAGAAGAGATTCCTCGCGTACTTCGCGGACTGGGAATCGCGATCCTTTCCACGTCGCAGGGATTGATGACCGATCGCGAGGCGCGCAGAAAAGGCGTCGGAGGCGAAGTTCTCTGCTACGTGTACTGATCCTGGCCACCATGCGGGAAAAGCCGGCTTAACAGCCGTGGCTCAATCACCGAACACACGAAAGGTTTAAGCAATGTCACGAATTGGCAGACGGCCAATTGTACTGCCCAAGGGAGTTACACTTACATCTAATGAAGATGGAACCGTAACCGTAAAGGGCGCCAAAGGCACACTGGTACGCCAGTTCAGCCCGGATATTACAATCCGCGAAGCGGAAGGCCAACTTATCGTTGAGCGGCCAACCGACAGCAAAGAACATCGTTCTCTGCACGGTCTAACTCGCACTCTCGTCGCGAATATGATCGAGGGCGTAAACAACGGATACACCCGTCAGCTTGAAGTCATCGGAGTTGGTTTTCGTGCAACGATGTCGGGAAAGACGCTCCAGTTGAGCGTTGGATTCTCGCATCCTGTGGAAGTTATGCCGCGCGATGGTATTGACTTTAGCGTAGCGACGGATCCCCAGAGCAGAAACCCGGTTGTTACGATTACGGGTATTGACAAAGAGCGCGTGGGTCAGACCGCCGCGGAAATTCGCAAGCTTCGCAAACCCGAGCCATACAAAGGCAAGGGGATTCGATACAAGGGCGAAGTTGTGCGCCGCAAGCAGGGTAAGGCTGGCGGTAAGGGCGGCAAGGGTAAGAAGTAATTTATCACAGCTTGCGTGCAGTCGACTCTTACCGGGTCGGCTGCGCCTCGCTATGGTATAATAGCCCTCGCGACGATACATCCAAAAGATGGCATAGTGCGTTGGGTCGGCAATCCAACGCGAGAGGAAACCATTACTAATGAAGTTACAGGATAAGGAGCTACTTCGAAAGAAGCGGCACCGAAGAGTTCGATATAAGGTAAGCGGCACCGCTGAGCGGCCGAGACTCAACGTTTCTCGAAGCATCCAGCATATTTACGCGCAGCTTATTGACGATACGACGGGCACTACGCTGATTTCTGCCTCTACGGTAGACACCACGCTTCGTACCACGCTTAAATCCGGCGGCAATGTCGAGGCAGCTCGCGCAGTTGGTAAGCTGGTGGCAGAGCGTGCTCAGGCCAAGGGCGTAACAACGATCGTTTTCGATCGCGGCGGTTACAAGTATCATGGGCGCATCCAGGCGCTGGCGGATGGCGCCCGCGAAGCTGGCCTGCAGTTCTAATTATGGAGGAGTGATTGGGCCCCGCAATCGGAACGGTAGTGAAACCGATCGTTGCGTTGTTCAGTAACTCCATAGGAGCATCCATTTCGTGGCGAAAATAGATCCTGATAAGCTGGCGCTGGAAGAGCGTGTTGTACGCACAAACAAGTGTCAGAAGACCACCAAGGGTGGCCGAAATATGAGCTGGAGCGCCCTTGTTGTGGTAGGCGATGGGAATGGTTACGTTGGCACTGGCCTCGGCAAGGCGCGCGCAATTCCCGACGCAATTCGCAAGGGCGTAGAAGCGGCGAAGAAGAACCTGATCCAGGTGCCGATTGTTGGTGGAACCATTCCGCATGAGCTCTTCGTTACAGAAGGCGCATCCGAAGTAATGCTTAAGCCTGCATCTCCAGGTACCGGAATTGTTGCGGGCAGCAGCATGAGAACCATTCTCGAGCTGGCCGGCGTGCACGACGTACTGGGTAAATCGCTAGGCTCATCCAACTCTACCAATATAGCGTGGGCTACAATGTCCGCTCTCAAGCAGTTAAAGCGGGTTGAGGACGTTGCGCGACTACGCGGCACTACCGTCGAAGAGCTGGCTCCGTGGATGAAGAAGCTGGAGGCCGGACATGGCAGCTAAGCTGAAAATTACACTCCAGCGCAGCCCGATTGGCTACGAGCAGTCGCAGCGCGAAACGGCAAGGTCGCTTGGCTTCAAGAAGCTGCAGCAGACCGTCCTTCACGATGATAACGCGGTTATTCGTGGAATGGTACATAAGATCAGACATCTGGTTCATGTTGAGAGCATTGAGATTGCTCCAGACGGTGATGCCGGTTAAGGGTAGGAAGAGTAGAAAATGGCAATCGGAATACACAATCTGAAGCCTGCCGACGGATCTACCCACCGACGCAAGCGCGTCGGTCGCGGAATTGGATCCGGTCATGGAAAGACTTCAACGCGAGGACATAAAGGTAACAAAGCCAGAGGTCAGGTTAACCCGAACTTCGAGGGTGGACAGACCCCGCTTCATCGCAGACTCCCACAGGTCCGCGGATTCAAACCGGTCAATAAGAAGTTCTATGCACTCGTAAATCTGAGTGATCTCGAGAGCTCCTTCGAGGCTGGTGCGGAGGTTACGCCCGAATCGCTGGTTGAGCTGGGCGTGCTGCGAGACATACGCGATGGCGTCAAGATCCTCGGCGATGGTGAGATCACCAGAAGCCTGAAAGTAAGCGCTCACAAGTTTAGCAAGAGCGCGCAGGAGAAGCTCGTCGCGGCAGGCGGCTCCGTTGAGGTCATCGCCGTAGAGAAGAGGCGATAGTCGGGATGATTGAGGCGCTGGAACGTGCATGGTCTATACCGGAGCTAAAGCGCAGAATCAGCTTCGTCCTGACAATGCTGTTTATATTCGCCGTGGGTGCTCACATCCCGGTTCCGGGTGTGAGTAGCCACGTCATTGATGCGTACCTGCGCGGACGTGGTGGTGGTGGAATTCTTGGCCTCATTGATATGTTTTCCGGAGGTTCCTTCCGGCGCATGTCGATGTTTGCACTCGGAATTCAGCCTTATATAAACTCGTCAATTATTATGCAGATGATGACCATTGCAATACCGCAATTGGACGCGCTGCAAAAAGAGGGCGAATCTGGCCGAAAGCAGATCGCAAAGATCACGCGTAACCTAACAGTAATACTCGCGGTAGTTCAATCGTTCGGAATCACGATTGCACTTAATCACAGCGTTGGTGTTCATATCTCGTTGCTTCAGCAGTTCACAATAACTGTTGCGCTTACAGCTGGAACTTCCTTCTTGTTGTGGCTCGGTGAGCAGGTTACGCAGAACGGCGTTGGCAATGGCATCTCGCTGATCATCTTTGCGGGAATTCTGTTGAGCCTGCGCAATCAGGCGATTCAGATGGGTCTGCAGATAAAAGCAGGAACGCCGTGGATTGGCCTCGTGGTTCTCATTGCGTTCTTCATTGCGACGACCTACTTGATCGTTCTGATTACTCAGGGCACACGGCGAATTCCGATCCAGCACACAAAGCGGGTTATCGGTATGCGCCAGAGCCAGGCAGGCGCCTCGTTCTTGCCAATCAAAGTCAACACTGCAGGTGTTATTCCCATAATTTTCGCGATGAGCTTGATGCTTCTGCCCGCAACAATTGTGAGCATGCTGCCAAGCGATAGTGGAGCCGTGGGTACCCTTAAGTTATGGCTGGACAGATTGCGCCCTGGGTCAAACCCGATCGCAACTGGTCTCTATGCGTTGATGGTTGTTGCCTTTACCTACTTCTACACGGCAATCGTGATGAATGTTCAGGAGATGGCAGACAACCTGAAGAAATATGGCAACTACATACCGGGAATTAGACCCGGTAAGCCAACCTACGAGTATCTTGAGAGAGTGATATCTCGCATTACGCTCGCAGGAGCCGTCTTTCTCGCGATCATTGCAGTTCTACAGTACATTGTGCCTAACCTAACAGGCTTCCAGCAGTTCACGCTGGTTGGCGGTACATCTCTGTTGATCATCGTCGGTGTCGCCATAGAGACAATGCAGGCAATAGAAGCGCAGTTGCTGATGCGCAACTATGAGGGTTTCATTAAGGGCGACGGACGATAAACTCGTTCTAACTGAACTCGGGTTCCTGAATGTCGCGTAACTTTGTGGCATTTAGGGCCCGAGTCGGTTATTTCGTGATTGGCGGCTATCTGTGCGAGGAAGCGCGCGAATTATTCTGGTACTGTTGGGTCCACCTGGTGCGGGTAAAGGTACCCAAGCCTCACGGATCGCTGTTCACTATGACATTCCGGCGATATCCACCGGGGCTATGTTTAGAGAAGCAGTGCAAAGAGGGACTCGTTTAGGCAGGATCGTCCAGAAGTGTAGAATTGATCAGGGCGAGTATGTTCCGGATGAGATCGTTATCGACGCGGTTCGTGAGCGAACATCTGAACCGGATTGTATTCCTGGATTTCTATTAGATGGTTTTCCGAGGACGATTCCTCAAGCAGATTCGCTAAACGCAATGCTAGAACAACAAGGGCAGGCGCTTAATGGCGTACTCGATATTGAGGCGCCAATAAACGAGATAATCGGCCGGTTCAGTGGCCGCAGAGTTTGTCCGGTAGACGGTTCAACGTATCATCTGGTAACTCAGCCACCACAGCAGCCTGGTATCTGTGATATCTGTCATTCGAAGCTTATCATGCGTCCAGATGATAATTCCGATGTAGTTCGACGTCGCCTGGAAGTTTACGAACAAAAGACCGCTCCGCTTCGAGACTATTATCGAAATTTGGGGCAATTGAGGGAAATAGACGCTACCGGCGACCCTGAAACAGTATTTGGTCAGGTCGTGTCGGTTATTGAGGCACTGAAGGCTCAAACGACCCCTGTCCTTTGAAGTACGAGTTGCCGGCACTTCCTATGATTCAACTGAAAACGACTGAAGAGATAGCAAAGATGCGAGCGGCCGGTCGTCTGGTGTATCGAGTAATACACGAGACGGGCGCATTAATACGACCTGGAATAACTACCGGCGAGTTGGAAGAGCACGCGATTCAGATAATTTCAGATTCAGGCGGATCATCACCGTGCCTTGGCTATGCGCCAGCGGGGCATCCACCTTATCCCGCGTGGACATGTATTTCAGTAAATGAAGAGATCGTTCACGCAATCCCGGGCGCGCGTGTCATAAAGGAAGGCGACCTGGTCACGATAGACTGTTGCGCCGAACTGAATGGATGGCTGGCTGATAGCGCAAAGACGTTTCCTGTAGGCAAGGTCTCGCCGCTCGCGCAGAAGCTGCTGAAGGTAACCGAAGAGTCGCTTATCCGCGGTATTGCCCAGGCAAAGCCAGGTAACCGAACAGGTGATATTGGCGCCGCGGTACAGAAGTACGCTGAGTCATTTGGTTTTTCAGTAGTCCGAGAGCTCAATGGCCACGGCGTCGGCAAGTCAATGCACGAAGGTGAGCTTCACGTTCCGAATTTTGGCTTTAAGGGCAGGGGCACCGTGCTGCAATGTGGCATGACTTTCGCCATAGAGCCAATGATCAATGCTGGTCGACGACACATCAGAACACGACAGGACGGTTGGACGATTGTTACGCAAGACGGCAGTCTATCCGCCCATTTTGAACACACTGTTGCCATCGTGCCGAATGGCGCAGAGATACTAACGAACGGAGACTGAATGCCACCACCAAGAAGACCGGGAGGGCCGCCAAGAGCAGGCGGAGCCGGCGGCGTGCGCCGTCCGGGAACAAAGCCCCCTTCAGGACCGAGACCATCTCCTGGACCTAAGCCGGCCCCTGTTGAAAAAGATGAAACAGGCGGTAAGGAGCCAGGTATCGAGATAGAGGGCGTAATTCTCGAAGCCCTACCGAACGCGATGTTCAGAGTTGAAATTCCAGTTGGCGACCAGAAGAAAACCGTCCTGGCTCACGTTTCGGGGAAGATGCGACAGAACTATATTCGAATTCTCCCAGGCGATCGAGTTCTGGTCGAACTATCGCCGTACGACCTTGAGCGTGGTCGAATACGATATCGGTATAAATCCTGACTCGTCTGTCAACCTGGCGAAACAAAGCACTCCCGCGGATTGATCCATAGCGCATTACCAACAGTGGAATGGGCCGATCATGAGCAATTGCGCGGTCAATGTTACGATTCGCCTGCAAAGTACAGCGAAAGGGTGTATAATAATCCGGCTTAAGCAGGGATAGGTCAAGGGACCCGGAGGAAGAAATGAAAGTTCGAGCTTCCGTAAAAAAAATTTGCGAGAAGTGTAAAGTTATCAAGAGGGAGGGCGTGGTTCGTGTTATCTGCGTCAACCCCAAGCATAAGCAGAGACAGGGATAGGGGAGGAGCGGTTTGGCACGTATAGCTGGCGTGGATCTTCCACGCGAAAAGAGGATTGAATACGCGCTCACCTACATTTACGGAATTGGCTTGCCCAGCGCTCAGAAGATCGTGAGCCAGGCAGGCATTAATCCGGATACAAGGGTGCGTGAGCTAACTGAGGGTGAGTCTGCCCGAATTCGCGAGATCCTCGAGCGAGAATATCGCGTGGAAGGTGACCTTCGTCGTGAGTTCCAACTCAGCATCCGCCGACTGATGGAGATTGGCTGTTATCGTGGCCTGCGCCATCGCCGTGGTCTGCCAGCTCGTGGGCAGCGCACCAAAACGAATGCACGCATTCGAAAGGGTCCGAAGCGCACCGTAGCTGGCAAGAAGAAGGCGAAGAAGTAAGGGAGCGATTTAATGGCAAATAAGCAGACAACAAAAGCGACTGCAGGTCGACCGAAAACCCGTGAGAAGAAGAATGTAGTACAGGGCATCGTTCACATCCAGTCGACGTTTAACAACACGATTGTATCGATCTCCGATATGCAGGGCGCAATACTATCATGGGCGAGCGCTGGCAGCGTGGGTATGTTTAAGGGGACTCGAAAGGGGACTCCATTCGCTGCACAGATAGCGTCTGAGAATGCATCCCGTAAGGCGATGGAGCACGGTCTACGTAGAGTAGAAGTCTACGTAAAGGGCCCTGGCGCCGGACGCGAGACGGCAATCAGAGCATTGCAAGGTGTTGGTCTTGAGGTGCTCCTTATTAAGGACGTCACTCCTATCCCACACAACGGATGCCGCCCGCCAAAGCGCAGACGCGTTTAGTTCTTATTGATTTGGCCGCTGAGAGTTCGTGTCAATATTGATCACGCACTGGTGGAGGAAGCCCGATAAGGGTGTAAACACCCTGAGGCAAGCGAAGGACCGATTATTCGGGTCGCGTTGTCTTAGTCACTTGGTGGTAACAGAGATCCACAAGGAGCAAAGTATCAGAGATGGCTAATAACCATGATCCGCGCTGTCGCCAGTGTCGGCGCGAAGGCGTCCGACTCTTCTTGAAGGGCGATAAGTGTTTCGGGCCGAAGTGCACAATTGAAAAGACAAGTAAGGATGACAGAAAGACCCGCTGGCGCGATAAGCCCCCGGGCATGCACGGCAATCCTTCCTTCCAGAAGAAGATAACCGAATACGGCCAGCAGCTTAGAGAAAAGCAGAAACTGCGCAGAATTTACCGAGTGTTGGAGAGCCAGTTCCATGGCTACCTCGAAGAAGCGTTGCGACGACCCGGTGTTACCGGCGAGAATCTGCTTCAGTTGCTTGAGATCCGCCTCGACAACGTGATTTTCCGACTTGGCTTGGCTGCGTCCCGTGCACAGGCTCGCCAGATGGTAAGTCATCGATGTTTTACGGTGAACGGTGGACGCGTCAACATACCTTCGTACCAGGTTAAGGCTGGCGATGTAATTGGCGTCCACGAAACGATGTCGAAAACGGGTGGTATCAAAGAAGCCCGCGACCGCGTTCTCAGCACCAAGCGAAGTCTGCCAACATGGTTGAATCTGAATGCTCAGGCACTTGAGGGTCGCGTAGTAGCACTCCCAACACTTGCCGATATCAAGACAACCGGTGATGTTAGAGATATACGTGAGCAGTTGATCATCGAATTCTACTCACGCTGATCTTGTCTGTATGTTTTGCGCTATGTGCTCTTCAGGTATTGACGTTTGAAGTACAGCGTAAAACACAAAGGAGAGTGTGCAACGATGGAACTGACGCTGCCGAATATTCAGACGCTCGAATCCAGCCCGAAATATGGCAAGTTTGTGATCGAGCCACTGGATCGCGGATACGGCGTAACGCTGGGTAATTCGCTACGAAGGGTCCTGCTCTCGTCAATTCCGGGAGCGGCGATAACCTATGTTAAGATCGATAAGGTAATGCACGAGTTCTCCACGATCCCCGGGGTCAAAGAGGACACGACAGAACTGCTTCTTAACCTGAAGGATCTGAACGTGAAAGTGCATCGCTCCAGCACGGATGCGCGCACTGAGCCGAAGACCATTCGGATTGACGTAAAAGGTGAAGGTCAAGTAACCGGCGCCGACGTGCACTGCCCAGAAGATGTAGAGGTCGTTAATCCCGAAGCTTACATCGCCACGATCTCGGACGAAGATGCTTCTCTTTCAATGGAGATGACCGTCGAGATTAACAAGGGCTATGTACTTCCGGATAAGCTGGAGCGGCGCAGCCAGATGCCTATCGGTACCATACCGATGGGAGCAGCCTTTACGCCAGTACGGAAAGTCAACTACACCGTTGAGGCGACGCGCGTCCAATCGAATACTAACTTCGAGCGACTAGTGCTTGAAGTTGAGACCAATGGCAGCATCACGCCCGAATCTGCGATCCGTGAAGCCTCGCGTATTCTTACGCAGTTCTTCGGATTGTTCGGGACCATTGAGCGCGGCGCGGGTCCACTGATTGGCGCCTTCGAAGATCTGGGTAGTCCGGTTGACGCTCCCCCGAATGTTAGAATCGAGGAGCTTGACTTCTCTGTCAGAACGTACAATTGCCTAAAGAAGGCAAACATCCTGACTATTCCCGAGTTGACGCAGTATTCCGAAAATGATCTGATGCAGATCCGAAATTTCGGGCGAAAGTCGCTCACGGAAGTTCGCGAAAAGCTCGGCCAGCTTGGTGCCACGCTTAAGGGCGGCACCACAGTTGACCTTGACGATGATGAATCCGAAATTGACGGGGACGCGGACGGCGAATAGGAGCGACGCCAGCCAGTGGGATTATTCCACAGCTTTGGACGTCGTAGCTTACCTCCCGCATTAGATACGAAAGGACAGTAATATGCGTCACCGTAAGGCGTATAGAAAGTTCGGCCTACCGAGCGACCAGCGAGAAGCGCTGCTCAAGGGCCTTACCCGCAGCATGATCCTGCACGACAGGATCGTAACCACTGAAACCCGCGCCAAGGAAGTCCGGCCGATCGTCGAGAAGCTGGTAACAATGGCTCGCAAAGGTGGTGTCGATGCTCCGGTCGCGGCACGCTTGCACACACGCCGCATGGTTCGCCGATACATTGATAGCAATGTCGACGAGTTCATCCGAGTTCAGATAGACGGCAAGGGCGGCAAGAAAATTGCTCGCAACCCGCACTACTCTGTTCCGCGCCTCTTCGAGGTTATCGCGCCTCGATATATGGACCGGAACGGCGGATACACCCGAATCACCAAGATCGGTTTTCGACGTGGTGACGCGGCCCCGTTGGTATTGCTCGAATTTGTCGAAGGCGTAGAGCCGGTGACAGCGGCGCCGGAGCCAGTGGTAGCGGAAAAGAAGCCTGGTCTGTTTGGCAAGCGCAAGTAGCCAACAGTCTTAGCACCTTCGGATACCGACATTGGCCGCAGATACCCTGGGAGTGAGGAATTTCAAAGCAACCATCGAATATGATGGCACTGAGTTCGCAGGATTCCAGTGGCAGAGCGGCACTCGAACCGTTCAGGGAGAACTTGAAAGAGCGATCGCTGAGCGGACCGGGCAGATCATCAGGTTAACGGGCGCTGGCCGTACAGATGCTGGTGTTCATGCACTTGGTCAGGTCGTCAGTTTCGGAGTTGAGACACGAATACCGCTTGACAAAATGGCTGTAGCGTTGAACTCTGCTTTACCTTCGGATATCGCAGTTCGCGATGTTCAGGAGGCGTCTGCAGATTTCAGCGCTAGATTCTCAGCGTCTTCTCGGGTGTATCTGTATGTTATACATAACAGCAGTGTTCGCAGTCCACTCTGGAGACGGTTTGCTGCACATTGCCGTGAGCCTTTAAATGCGGAGCGCATGAATGAGGCTGCTCAGTTGCTCTTAGGCGAGAGGGACTTTGCTTCATTCACTAATCAGCTGGTGGCTGGTGAGCCAACGATGCGTGACCTAACGGAATGTAGAGTTAGGCGCCATCGGGAACTGATCTTTATCAGACTCGAAGCTAACGCTTTCCTTCGGGGAATGGTGCGAAATACTGTCGGTACGTTGATGCAAGTTGGCGTTGGTGTGCTAAAACCGACCGATCTGATTGATATACTCGACGCACGAGACAGAAGGGCAGCGGGGCCATCTGCGCCACCACAGGGTCTGTGTCTCGTTCGTGTTCGATATGGTTTATGGCGGAACTATCCGCGAAACAATGCCACGGCAGTGGCGGAATACCAGGCGCACTCACAGGCAGAGCGCTAATTTTGACATTCTGCGGCCGGTTTCTGGCCGCTGCCAGGGGCCGCCTAGAAGGCGGCGAGGACACATAAACAGATGAAAACAACCGTCTCGGCACGACCGGAGGATATGGAGGCTAGTCGCGTCTGGTACGTAATGGACGCTACGGATAAGCCCCTTGGCCGACTTGCGGTCGATGCAGCCAAAATCTTGCGTGGTAAGCATAAAACGATTTTTACCCCGCATGTCGATACTGGCGATCATGTAATCATCATCAACGCCGACAAGGTCGCGATGACCGGTGCAAATAAGCCCGGTGAAAACGTCTATCATCATACTGGTTGGCCAGGTGCACTTAAGTCCATTAAGCGCCAGGACGAACTCGAGAAGAGACCAGAAGAGGCGATCCGGCGTGTCGTTCGCGGAATGATCCCGCACAACAAACTTGGCGATGCAATCATCAAGAAGCTCAAAGTTTACGCGGGTCCTGTGCATCCGCATGCTGCTCAGTCACCAATTCAATTCACTGGCGGCGTTCAGGCTAGAGGAGAGGAATAACAGAGCGTGGCAGACGGAAATCGCACTCGATATTACGGAACAGGTCACCGCAAGAACGCCACTGCGCGCGTTTGGATTGCGCCCGGTTCTGGGACAGTCACTATAAATGATCGCCCCGGCGAGAAGTATCTCGGCCGCGCGGTTCTATCCAGACTGGTTCAACAGCCATTTGACGTTACGGAAACGTCTGGCCGATTCGACGTTATTGCTCATTGCAAGGGCGGCGGACTTTCAGGCCAGGCCGGCGCAATTCGCCACGGAATCTCAAAGGCGCTTCTTGAAGCTGATCCAGAGTTCCGGCCTCGCCTTCGCAGGATCGGGTTGCTGACCCGAGATCCGCGCGTCAAAGAACGAAAGAAGTACGGCCGCAAGCGTGCGCGCCGAGGCTTCCAGTTCAGCAAGCGATAAAATCAAGATTAGTGGTCACAGCACTTTCCTACTGAAGTGGTAGTGCCTACTGATATCATCTAAACATGCCTCGGGTTGGAATTTTCCGGCCCGGGGCTGCTTATGCTTAGGGCATCTGCCTATACTATCGTTTGTGGTAGACTCATTCTAATTGATGAGAAGACCTCGCTCTGATATGGAGTGAAAACGCCGTTGCGCCATTCTGCCTTTTTATTTTTAAGCGTTTGTTCCCTCCTGGTGGTATTACCACGTGTATCATATGCGGATGATACGCTTACACTGGACCTCCCACCGTCACAGCGAGCGCTGGAAGCCAGGGCTGCAATTAAGGCGCAGCAAGCACAACAGGCTCAACAGGCGACGGAATTTTCTCAGCATTCAAGTTCCTCGCAAGATCGAACTTCAAAGCGTGTCGTTCACATTGTGGGGGAAAGTGGCGCCGTCCGCGGTAATTTTCCTTCTCGACAGGGTGGAACTGAGCGTGTTGTCGGGCGGCTCGGAGAGGTTCAGGTGCGCACTTCGATTACCCGAGGCTCTTCAGTACTCGCGACGGTATCACAGGGCACCTACATCGCAATCAATGAAGAGTCAACGCGTTCTTACGGGGTCTTGATGGCAGATGGCACTACCGGATGGATTGCCAGGCGGTATGTACACATACTGGACTATCAGGTAGTTTCGCCTAATGCTGGAGCGGTACCGGACTTTGGTAATCAGAGCCTTGCAGCAAGAACTGGCGCAGAGTTTTTTGGCGGCGATCCACAGTCCCTTTTAAGGGAAGCATATCGGTACCTGGGCGTGCCGTATCAATGGGGTGGCAATACAGCTTCTGGTATCGACTGCTCGGGGTTCATAAAGAAGATATTTGCAGCGAACGGTTATCCATTGCCGCGGACGGCCGCGGAGCAGATGAACGTTGGATTACCGGTTTCCCCAGCGGAGCTACAGTGCGGCGATCGGCTATACTTTGGGCATGGATCCCGTATCACGCATACAGGTCTCTACATTGGTAACGGGTACTTTATACATTCGAGCGCTGGCCAGCACGGAGTGGCAATCAGCCGATTGACTGACCAACCTTACCAGAGGATCTTCAACGGCGCCAGGAGATAGAGCTGGATAGTCGTACCATGCTATGTGTGTTCTATTTTATGTCTGGTCGAGCCGGTTCAAAAGCGTCTCAGCACGAGCATAGCGCAGCCTCACACCGTCCAGGTCATCTTCCCACTCAGCGAATATATTGATAGCCCTAGTCAGGTTTATCCTCGCTTCATTGAAATCAGTCCAATGTGTTGCCGCTAAAACTGCCAGACGGAAATGGCATTCACCTGCCGCCATCATTATCTCTGGTTCACAAGCCCTTATCCCCGCCTCGTAGTACAGGTGCAGAGCCTCTCTAAACCTCTCAGCCGCTTCGACGTATCTGCCTCGACGCATACAGATCCTGGCGATATGATCGGCGCAGTGCGCTCGTTCAACCTCGTATCCACCCTGTGCGGCGAAAAGCTGTTGCTGGTGTTCGTACTTTCCAATCAACAACTGAAGTCGATCAGAAGGGTGGTTGCGAAGTTCAGAAATGCACTCCAACAGACGCGCAGCACAACGCCGGCTTGCTTCTTCAGCCTCTTCTGATGGAAGGCGTGAGTAGTTATCGACAGCCTGCTGAAAGAACCCAGCCGCATCCGCATGCTTTTCCAATTGCACACAATATTCGGCCGTTAATTTAGAGGCAATCGCTCGTTGCTCCGTTCGAAAATCGCTGATTATTTCCGCAACAGTGTCCGCCGCAGCAAGCTTAACTACTGCTTCACGCATCTCAGCAATAGCTTCGTCAAGCTTGCCCGCAGCATGGAGTTCACGGGCGCGCTGCATCGACAGGTAAGCCTCTTGTTCTTTATCCGAATGAGCGGTCACACGATGCTCCTCGTCGAAGTACAAACGGTCTTTACGCGCTTGACTATTACTTTTTACGTACGAGCCTGGCGCCAAAGAATGCATCCAGTCCGCCATATTGGGGCCAGGTCCGCAAATACGGACCACATATTAGTTTTGAGATATCAATTTGAGGGTTAGAAGTTCCCGCGTATTCTGCCGCGCGGCCAATTGCGGTGAGTAGTCCGTTTGCGACCGGGAGGACTGCGAAATCCGCTCCCTCTTTCGATCGAAGGAATGCTTCTACAATGTCTTCGTTCTGCTCAGGTTCAAATGCGCATGTTACGTAGCAGACGCTGCCGCCGACAGTCGCCAGTTCGGCCGCCTGTTTCAGCAGTGATAGCTGCACGCCAGTCATTTGCGCCATGTCTACCACCCGCCACTTGCAGTCTGGGCTTCGGCGCATTGTGCCGGACCCCGTACACGGGACGTCGATTAGAACCACGTCTGCTGTTCTTTTGAGCTTAAGCAACTTGCCAGAGACACGATTGTTGCCAGCCCACAGTCCTTCTGTAGTCGCATTAACGGTACAGAGGGTTACATTGGTAACCTTGGCTTTTCCAGCGCGTTTACGAAGCTCATTTAATCGTGCATAGGAGTGATCGATTGCCGTGATCGGCCCTCGATTGTTCATAAGAGCCGCAAGCGCAAGGGTCTTTCCGCCTGCTCCAGCGCCCACGTCGACCACTCGCATGCCCGGCTGTGCATCTGTCATTAGCGCGGCAAGTTGGCTTGCCTCTTCCTGCAATTCAAATAGACCCTCTTTAAATCCTGCAAGTTCATGGATGTTTACTCTCTTTGGCAGCTCCAGGCCCCATGGAGAGAAATCTACAGGTTTTGTTTCTGGCAGAAGAGCTCGTACTCGCGCAATGTCACTCAGCAGGGTATTCACTCTGAGAGTGGTTGGAGCCTGACTGTTAAGGCTCTGTGCGGTTTCTATTGGATCAATGCCAGGCAGATCCTCCAAAGCCGCCGCCATGCCATCTGGAAAAGAGAGCGTTTCGCGAATGAAACCACGTGGGTTGTCGCGCTGGGGTAATTGGGTAAGCGCCTGTGCGAACTCGGTGTCTGTTGCTGTGTCGAGCTGTTCTTCGCGACGCCACAATTCAATTAGATTCGTACACGATACGGCTTCGCCAAGAAGTGCAAGAAGCCGCTTTTGCCTGATAAGCAGGCGTACCGTCCCGTATATGGCAGATTGAATCCACCGTCTTTCGCTCGAGTTTAGTTCGTGGTGGCCACGAAAGTAGGTCGCAGTGATTCGGTCCAGTGGCTGCCTATCGAGCTCCGGAGAATCGTGCCAAAGAGTTAAGAGTTCTGAAGCGCAGAACCTGGAGCGAGGGCTGCAGTTGTCACGTTGATGAATAGTAGTCAAATTTGTTCTCGTTCAAGAAAGGATGTGATTAAAAAAGGCGGCATCAGGATAGTATACTACCCATCTGCCGCCCTGAGCCTTAGATAGAGATCGCTAGTGCGCGCCGGCAGCTCCCATGATTGCCAGCCCTAGTACTGCGCCTAATACGAAGGCGATGCCCACGAGCACAACGAGCGAGATTATTACACTCAGAATAACCACGCCAGTCGCCGCTCCACCAGATATCTGATGAATATTCGCCGCTGCCACACCTAAGAGTGGTATGCTCCACAATATGCCAATAATGTTCAGTGCGATGGCGATTGGATTACTGGCTTGCATTGCATTTGCGAATGGCGATCCGCCTCCGCCAAATGGCGATGTGCCTGGTCTAGCATTAAACTGTCCGCCCCGACCGAATTGGCCACCTTGCCCAAACTGTCCTCCCTGCCCAAACTGTCCACCTTGGCCAAACTGACCACCTCGACCAGGCATCGTGTTATTGCCACTACTGAACTGCACTGGGATGACCATCGTTCGTGATCCACCATTTGTCATGAATGGGTTGGCAGGAGCCTGCCCGGGCGCTACTGCATTAACGATATTAGCCAGGAGACCAAGTACCAACATCGGCGCCGCAGCATACACGACACAGCGGAAGCTAGCGCCATAATTCAAGCTGCTGCCAAATGCCTTGCTTAACAAATGGACGATTCCGGCAAAGATTGCCCACACTACCAGCAGTATAACAAGTGCAATTGCTCCTCCAATGAGTGCACCAATTATGCCGATTGCCCCCAACGCTGAGAGTTTGGTGGCTCCAACTACCCCCACCTCTACAAACATAATGATTGCATACACGAGGAACACTGCCCAGGCGCTTCGAGTGGTGTCGCATCCTTCCATCTCACTGAAAAGTGTGCGTGGAGTAAACAGAGCCCTGCCGATATCCTTAATAGCCTGTCCAACGCTGAACTCATCATCGTATGATGAACCGAAGAATTGTTGTGGAGCTCCTGGCCGGTACCCGGCTGCACCTGGCGCGCCTGGCGTTGGCTGGCCAAATGCTGGACGCTGCTGTGCAGGCGGAGGCGCAGAGTACGAACCAAGGCCGGGCTCCCCTGCTGGAGGAGCGAACTGCGCCGGCGAAGGACGCATGACAGGCGGCTGCAATGGTTGGCCTGGTTGCTGCTGTGCTGCGAGAGGATTGTATGGCTGCTGTGTTGGTTGTGCTTGCTGCGGAGGCGCCAGCGGATTGTATGGCTGTTGTGTTGGCTGTGCTTGCTGCGGAGGCGCCAGCGGATTGTATGGCTGTTGTGCTGGCTGAGCTTGTTGCGGAGGCGCCAGCGGATTGTATGGCTGCCCAGAAGCCTGCTGTCTTGGCTGTTCGGTTTCCTGCTGATATTCCTGTTGAGGAGGCGCTGCTGCCATAGGCGCGCCGAAGCCATCATTGGAAGTGGCTTCAAGCCGCTTGATGGCGTCGTGAGCCTCCGGATAATCATGCTGAAGCTGGATGGCCTGATCATAAAGTTGAAGGGCCTGCTCTTCGTAGCCACCTTTTTCCATTGCCACACCAAGACTGAAGCGCCCCTGTGGGCTCGCTGGCTGAAGGTGTACGGCCTGAGTCAGTGTTTTGATGGCATCAAGGTGTCTGCCAACTCCGGTATAGGCGCCACCAAGTGCTTGAAGCGCATCGTAATCGGAGCTATTCTCCTGAATTGCCAATTCCAGTTGAGTAATTGCCCCAGGCAAATCACCACTCTGGAGAGCTGCCAGACCTGTCTCTCGTGCAGTCGACATCGGTAATATCTCCTTTTTACGCTGTCAGCATGGCTTTGCCGGCATGCGCTCTTGCAATCACGCAGCTTCCCAATAGGAAACGGAGCTGCAGGTACATTTAGCACCTAATGAAAATGCGGCATCCCTAGTGCCAATGGCGGGGCTACCGCAATTTTACCACCCGATCTTCGGTTCGTAAATCTTTCTGCTTCAAGAGATCGTGAATGGTCGCCACGAGGAATCTGTTTTCATCGATAGTAAAGTCAATCCTCAATCTGGTTTGAGGACCTGCACCTGCAGGATTCAACTTTAACGCATCGCCCTCATTCAAAGTTACCACACACTCGCTCTCTTCTGCACCAGTTGGGAGCCAGTATTCGTTGCCGTTCATTCTGCGCGACCAGGGCAATGTCATTTGACCAGCGTAGCCAACTTCGCACACAGGAAGTCTAAAAAGGGCCTGGCCCTCGGCCACAGAATAGTAACGTACCTCGAATGGATTTGGTGTCGGATAAGATGTGCCTCGTTTAACCAAGCGTTCGTATTCGGGCCGCTGAAGATTGTCGTTGTAAACTCGGATTGCGTAGTCATGGTGAACAATCTGATCAACACTAAATCCGGCGCCATAGATTGCGGCGCCCTTGACGACAGCTTCAAATGGCTCCCAGTAGTGAACCCTCTGAGCGCCGAAGATCCTTTCAAACAGGTCGCGAACGCCCGGCAGAAGCGTTGAACCACCCACAAGCAGCACAGCGTCGAGCTGAGCAGGGTTCATTTCGCGCGCGCAGTCGTCGAGCGTCGCTTCGGTGAGCGTTTCCAGAGTCTTGTAAAGGCCCTTGTGTTCCAGCAAATCCAGGAACTCTTTGCGGGTAATGTCTATCCTTCCTCCACCCTGGAGAAGGAAATAACTGCTATCCGCAACGCTTGCCTTATTACTAAGATCCTTCTTGATCGCTTCAGCCTGTGCGAGAAGCACCGGGCGCAGCATCCCCTGATGGGCGCGCAGCTTTTCGCAGCCAAAGTCTGCAATCCATTCGTCTATTGTCTCGCCGCCATAAATGAGGCCGCGGGCCGCAAGAAGCGTCGCTCTATGCGATCCAGGTCCCCTCGTTTGCCTCTCCACACTTGCAGGGTGAGTCCTAACCACGGCTAGATCGAGTGTGCCACCTCCAAAATCTACGACCAGCAGGTGTTTCTCTTCCGTTAGGTCAAGGCCATATCCAAGTGCCGCAGCAACCGGCTCGTCAATAGTGCGAATGTCACGCACACCAAGCTTTTTCGAGATCGATACCAGTTCAGCGCGGTAAGGCTCATAGCTTTCGACTGGAACCGTCATCGTAAGATGGGTGACTTGACCCTCCTTACGCCACCACCTTAGGGTCGAGATGAGCCTTTGAACCCGGGTTCTGTGTGGGTCTGTTCTTGCCCGCTCGTACTCTGCTGTTGTCGCTAGCAGTTCGCGCAGGAACACGGTGGCGCATTCGCGCGCCGAAATCGTTTCCGGTCCAACCTGTGCAACTGCCTGCTGACTGGCTCTCGCGAGCGTCTTTTTGAAAGATTTCGCAAGCGGTCCCAGGCTGCTCAAATCTGCGCCATGCATGATCTCTCTGGCAGAAAGCGCCTGACGACCAATCAGAGCGCGACCACCCTCTTGAAAGAAGATGACGGTTGGAATCAGCGGAGTTTGCCAGGCGGGCTCGTAGTCTACGAGTTCCTCAAGGGGAACGGTAGCCGCATGAGTTCCCGCCCACTTTGCAATTAGCGTATTGGTTGTTCCCAGATCGATGGACCAATGCGTATCCATCTCCGACCTAGCTAACCTCATAAAAGTATTTCCTGTCAGTGCAAGAACGGGTCGAGTACAAAAGGATAGCCAGACTTAGACGGCGCTAAAATCCAATTCGGGCTGGAGATTTTCTGGAGCCTCACAGGGCTCAATCTCCACATGTAGTTCGATCTCGCGATCTGCAGGAGCAGTAAACTGCTTGCTGAGGCGAAGTCGTTGGGATTGATAGTTTGACCCGAGATCCGAACCGTACAGCAGATCTGGAGGTTCGGTGCATCGAAGCAGATTGACTCGGAACAGGCTCTGGCCGTCTTCGATCAGAAATGGGACGTCGCGACTGCGAACTTCAAGAACTACAGCAGCAGCTGTCGACTCCGGCGATCGGACACTAGAATAACCGAATCCAGAGTCAAAAAAGCCCGCATAGTGCGTTCGAACTTCACCACTGCCAGCATCAAACGGAACCATTTCAGCGCAATATTCTGGCGGAAGCCGAACAAGCTCCTTAGAAGCGAATATGTAAAACTCGTCCGGTTCTAAAATGACTGGCTTGCTGTCGTCGTATATTCGGTCCCAGTAGTTTCGTATCGTCGCCTTTCCGATCGCGCGAAGGTCGATCGGTGAAGTATTTTTGCGAGCCTGATATCCTACGGTCGACTCGGATCGTTTCGCAGATTCGTGCCGTCTCGATAGACTGATCGAGAGTACGACTCCAACTGCCGGCGGTTTCACCACATCTACTGCTCGAAGCTGTTCCATCTCATGAGTAAACAGAACTGCTTCAGAGTTGAGCAGATCGATTGTTTGCTGTTGATTGAGCTGCGGATCACCACACTGAAACCGTATTTGGGCAAGCGAATCGCCTTGCCGCACTCGGATTGGAAAGGATCGCGGAACCACTTCGAGAAAGAGCGGCCCGCAATATCCTGATATCACCTCATCGAAGGTGTGTCCGAACTCGGGCACAAGTCGCGTGAAAACGTCGAGCCGGCCAGTAGTGCTCTTCGGATTTGCTCTGGCGTAAACCTCAGCCGGTAAGTTAAGCCTTTCGCAGAGCGGAAAGATGTAAGCCTGATTGCGTTCCAAGACCAGGCCTTCGGCGCTCACTGGGGTTTCATACCACTTGAAACGCTCCAGTTTCTTATGGATGCCCTCTTCACCTGGAAGCAGGCTGCATTGGACGCGGTAGGCAACTGAGCCAAGCCGCAAGTCCAGGCTATTGGGCTGTACCTGACCGGGCTCAATGCCAAAATCGGCAGAAATAATGCCGTTTGCTATTGCGCGTCGTATCCACTGAGACGGGTATACGCCGTTATTTTGAGAGTACGTGTTGGATTTGGTCATGCTTCATTAAACGAAGTTTGGGTCGGTGATCCGCTGTTCCTTGACCTCGCCCTTCGATATGGATGTCGCCTTTAGCTCTTCAAGGATGTGATCGTATGCGGCGCGATCCACTGGCACGCTTACTGTCTTGCCCGTTTTGCTCGAAAGAATCATGCCATTAATAAGTTCAACCGCATTTATTCCGTCATACCCGGGGGCGATTAACTCCTCGCCAAACAGTATTGATCGCGCAAAGTTACGTGTAATCGCTGCATGCCCCTTAATCTCGTCCTCGGCCTGAACCTTCACGTCGACAGGTGTTTCGGTCACTGTTGGCGATCCCCACATAGACTCGCAAGTCTGAGTAAAGTCTCGCAGAGACCCATCCAGAGTATACAGTTTGATGTCCCCGTTATCGAGTATAAGTTTGCCCTTGTCGCCACATACCTCAAGCTTATTATTATTCGGCATTTCGGTGGTGCTGGCGTAAAGGTACCCGTGAGCGCCATTTGCGTACTCAAGCGTCGCAAAGGCTTCATCCTCAACTTCAATGTTATGCAGCCGCGTGCGAGTCTGTGCAGTGATCGAAGTCGGCAGGCCACCGAGCCAGCTGAAAAGATCGAGATAGTGTGGCGCCTGGTTAATCAGAACCCCACCGCCTTCACCTATCCACGTCGCACGCCAGCCACCGGAGTTATAGTAGGCCTGGCTTCGGTACCACGCCATGACAAGGCTTGTGCGGTAGACATCGCCCAACACACCGGACTCAACGATTTTTCGGGCTGCCTGGTTCTGAGGCTCACCTCTCATTTGGTACATTACGCCGAACTTTAGTCCGGAGGCTCTTGCTGCAGCAATCATCGCATCTACAGCGCTAACCGTGACGGCCAGCGGCTTTTCCGACAGCACATGGATGCCTTTGCTGAAAGCCTCAATTGCGATAGGTGGGTGAAAATAGTGTGGTGTCGCGATGGTAACAGCGTCTACGAGCCCGCTATCAAGCAGTTCCGTATGCGTAGCAAATGCGGGGACACCATGTTTCTCAGAGAGCGCCGCCCGCGTGTCGGGGTTGATATCACAAATCGCCGTCAGTTCCGTCTCAGGTATGCTTGGGATCGTGCGACAGTGCCCCGAACCCATTCCTCCCGTACCGATAACCCCGAACCGCACTTTATCCGCTGCCATGGAGACCTCCGCGATGGTAAAGACGTAAGACCTTACCCCGTTAATTCGCATATTTAGTTCAACATTTATGCACGGGTTACCTTCTGCAGCAAACAGACAACAGTTTTACTCCCGACAGTCATAACGCGCGCAGGGCACAATGGGGGTTCATTATTTATCATTCAATTTCAAATGCAACTACTCCGCTGAGTTCGGTCAGTGGAGTAACAAGCCTGCTTGTTTGGAACGCTGTTGGCATCGTAATGGACATCCTCATGTTCCGGGTTGGACCGATTGAAGGCTTGTGTATCGTAGCGTCTCCAGCTTGGGATTGAACGCTCTGAACCGTAATATTAAGCGTCTCTAACAGGTCCAGAACCCTCGATGGCCCATGCTCCGCTTCCAGAACCTCGACAATAAGCACCTTCGTAGTCTGTTTAAGGTGAAAGCGCTTTTCCACCCACCCGAGAGGCACCAGTGTTCCCAACGAAATGATTGTTGCGATCACCGCAAGTTCGCCCAGCCTCGGACTTGCACCAAGAGCGATTCCAATTCCTGCAGTCGTCCAGATACTGGCCGCTGTAGTAATTCCGCGAACGCTCAAACCCTCTCGCATGATCGCTCCAGCGCCGAGGAAACCGACTCCGGATACGATTTGCGCTGCGATGTGCCCCGGGTCTCCGCGCATACCGCCACGAACTCCAAGCCCAATTTCCACGCTGGCAAGAGTGATTACCGTTGAACCCAGGCAAACCAATACGTGTGTACGCAATCCAGCTGCATTTCCGCGCCACTGCCTCTCCAGCCCAATCACACCGCCCAACGACACGGCAAGTAGCAAAACTGCGATCTTGCCAGGTATGGTAAGCGGCTCGATATGAAGCCCAAAGAAGATGTTGGTATCCAAAGCGGATCTCCGTAATAGCGTGAAGTTGTCGAAAGTTACCGTTGGGTGTGGTATCACGTAATACTGCGATAGCTTAACATTCGCTTAGTGTAAACCGCTATCCTGCGCGAGCGCTGGAGGAGAGATTGGATATAGTTACCGCAACCAGGGAGTACGAGTCCTGGCTAACCCGATATACTAACCTGGTTCCCACCGATCTTGAAACCAAACACAAGATCATGGCATCTGGCCCGTTTCCATTCATGCGCGCAACATTTTCTAGATGGTGCCAGTTATGGCGCGATAAAGCAGGACATGTGGCCGACGCGCCGGTTGTGCTTGGCGTCGGAGACATTCATGTTGAGAATTATGGTACATGGCGTGATGCAGAGGGGCGCTTAGCCTGGGGCGTCAATGATTTCGACGAAGCGTGCCACGTTCCGTATACGCTCGACCTCGTCCGCCTTATGGTAAGTGTTTCGCTTGCAATAGATGAGGACAGCCTAAAGCTTTCCACGGCAACGGCATTTGCAGCCATAATCGACGGTTACACTACTCAATTAAAGCGCGGCGCCACTCCATTTGTTCTTGCAGAAAACCATGCGTGGATGCGCCCTCTGGCGCTTAACAGCCTTCGCGATCCGGCGCATTTCTGGAAGAAGATGCTGGCTTTAGAACCTACAAAATCCCCAGCGCCAATCGCCGCAGTCGTGGCCCTTGAGCGAATGCTACCTCAGCGCAATCTGACGTACTCTGTGAGGAATCGTGTTGCGGGAATCGGCAGTCTGGGGCACGCGCGTTTTGTCGCAATCGCATGTTATCAGGGAGGGCTCATTGCTCGCGAAGCAAAGGCACTTGTACCTCCTGCAATCGCCTGGACTCACGATGAGGCCGGATCAATAGAGATCCTTTATCAGGCGATATTGGATCGGGCAGTTCGCTGTTGTGATCCGCTTGTAAGCTTACAGAGCCATTGGATTGTTCGAAGACTGGCTCCAGACTGTTCAAGAATTGAGCTCGCTTCGCTGCCTCAAGAACGTGATGAAGCGCACATACTAAAGGCAATGGGGCAGGAGTTGGCGAATGTGCATGCGGGAACGGAAGGCGCGCAGGCTGCGATTATTGCAGATATTGAAAGGCGCAAGGCGGGCTGGTACGAACCGGTTGTGACTGGCATGCTAGCGTCGATCCAGACTGATTTCATTAGTTGGAAGAAGTTCCAGTCGGATAAACTCTAATCGAGCCGCTCTAGACTCTTTATCATGAGGCTAGCAGAGAGCGTCGAACTCCATCTCGACAGATATGTTCGAACTGGAAACAGTGGAACTGGGCGCCACAGGCGATATCCAAATCGCTCATACATCCGCCGTGCCTCTTCTCGCTTTGAGATGACGTGTAGAGCGACGCGCGAAACCTGCCACCTGGCCGCCTCTCGCTCAATTTGATTCATTAGCGCTGTACCCACTCCCATGCGCCGATGGAGTTCGGAAACTGCAATAGCCTCGATGTATGCAAGATCTGGAGCATACGGTGTTCGAGAGTCGAAAACTCGATATTGAAAGCCACCGATGCATGCGAGAACCGCCCGTGTGTGCCCTGCCCTGTTTCTGATTACTTCGAAAAATCGTTTGTAGCTTCCCCTGACGATCGGGGAGCGGACCTGAAGGATTGCAACTCCAACAACTAAGTTAGCCTTCTCTGCAACCAGGATGGTATCGATACTGACGATACCTTCTCTCACAGTTTCTGCCAGCATTTCGATGCATCGTTCTCTGGATGTGGTGAGGAAGATACTGGCAATTAGGCCGGGAAATGCAGATGTGAGGATGCTGGCAATCTGTTGTGCGTCGGCTCGTGCAGCGTATCGAATCTTTATTGGGCAAGGTTCGAATGGTATCGCAGTGGATTCGCGTCTTGACAACGGTTTCTCCGGGGAATATACTGCCAGATTGGCTATATAACTAATACGCACAATTCTGGGGCGTGATGTCGCGCAGCCCCAACGGAGGCACAAAATGATTACGACTGTGCAATTGGACGAAGCAAGGAACAGGGCTCTTGGATATCTGGACCGTGCTGGCATTGCGCTTACCGCCGATGAGCGCAATGAAATTGAAATTGCAGATTTCGGACTTTCAGAGCTGGATTCCACAGGGCTCGAAATCGTGGTCTACATTAACACGGATCGGTGCTGTGCCAAAGAGCTCGTGATGTTTCCGCGTCAGACCTGCCCGGAGCATCGTCATCCTCCTGTAGCCGATGATCCAGGCAAGGAAGAGACTTTTCGGTGCCGGTGGGGCGTCGTATATCTCTATGTAGAGGGAAAACCAACAGAGAACCCAAAGGCAGCTCCGCCAGCCGGCAGAGAGGCGCACTATACGGTGTGGCACGAAGTCGTTCTGAATCCAGGTGATCAATACACGTTGAGTCCGGGAATACGCCACTGGTTCCAGAGCGGTCCCGATGGCGCAGTAGTGAGTGAGTTTTCGACTAAGAGCCGAGACGAGTACGATGTTTTTCAGGATCCGGAGATTCAGCGCGCGACTGAAGTTGCCTGACTCTTTTGTTAACATCGTCCATTCATATTCATGGCCTCTTCCGTTTGTCGCTCTACTTGGGAGAGGCTATATCCAACTTTCGTTTGAACAGCTGATTAATCAGACTGTCCGGAAAACAGTTGACATGGGGCCGAGCTGAACGCAGGAAATCAGATCGATCGATAAGGGACAGTTGAGTGCAACTTAAACAGCTCCGGATTCTTGGTTTTAAGACTTTTGCAGAAAAAACCGAGATTGAGATTGACGGCGGCCTAACCGCAATTGTTGGCCCAAACGGCAGCGGCAAATCTAACATTGTAGATGCCCTGCTATGGGTGCTTGGGGAACAGAACCCGAGGCTGCTCCGCGGAACGTCGTCGCAGGATATGATTTTTTCTGGTTCTGATCGGCGAAAGCCTCTAGGAATGGCGGAAGTTCGCCTTACCATCGATAACAGCGACAAGACCCTTCCCATTGAGTTTAACGAGGTAGTTGTTACCCGACGCGTATACCGATCTGGTGAAAGCCAGTATCTACTGAACAACGCACCCTGCCGGCTTAAGGACATCGTCGAGCTATTTCTTGACACAGGGATGGGTAAAGGTGCGTACTCCTTTGTAAGTCAGAGTGAGATTGATGCTGTGCTTTCAGCGCGCGCCGAAGATCGCCGTGAGCTGTTCGAAGAAGCTGCTGGAATCAAGAAGTACCGGGTTCGGAAAAAGGATGCTTTACGGCGGCTAGATAACGCCGAAGACAATCTCACACGCGTTCGCGATATTATGCAGGAGATTGAAAGCGGTCTCGAGCCTTTGGAACGGCAGGCAGAAGAGGCGCGCCGCTACCTACTTCTCCAGGAGCGGCTTCACGAGATCGAAGTTGGCATGCTGGTTGCCGAGTTCCAGAAGGCAGATTATGAGCTCGACGCTTCGCGGCAGGAGCGTACAAACGATACAGTTCAGCTTGAGACACTTAATACTGAGGCGATGAGCCTAGAGAGTTCAGCAGCACTACTGAATGATGAACTCGCCCGCATGGATGGAGAGCTTGATGCAGCGCTCAAGGAGCAACAGGCAGCTCGAGCCGGAGTTGATCGGGTCGAAAGTCGACTAGCCGTACTTGCAGAACGATCCTCTAGCACAGGCCGAACTCGCGATCAGCTTGACATCGATTTGAGGCACATTAGTCAGCAGATTGAGAAGCTTGCGGATTCCATTGAGTTCGACCAAAGTGAACGGGACAAGGTCGATCGGGACGAAAATGCTCTCAAGGCAGACTGGGCCGGACACCGCGCAGCCCTGACGGAGCTGGACAAGGCGCTTGATGATGCGGCGCGCAAGGAGCAGGAGCGCCAGACGATGCGCGTGCGTCTTGTTGCTGAACGAGGCGCGCGCGAAGGTGCGCTGAACACTGCCCAGGATCGGATTAAGGACTTTTCGGCGCGAATCTCTGCAGTCAATTCCACAATCGTCGAGCTCCAACAATCCCTGTCAGAAGCCAATGATCGCAATGGTGAGATTTCTGCTGAACGCGACTCTGTTTTGGCTGAACAGGGGCGCCTGAATGCTCTTGAAGAGGCTGTTTCAGCGCGCCTCGAGCGGCAGCAGGATGAGCTAAGATCGCTGCGTACAAGTCTGGATGCAGCGCGCCGCTTGGGCGCTGAGCAAGCCGCAAAGCTTCAAACCCTGAAAGATCTGCAGGACAATCACGATGGCTTCTACCAGGGGGTTCGTGCCGTTCTGAATGCCAGCCGCTCAAGGCAGATCAATGGCAATTACACTGCGGTCGTTGATCTTCTAACCGTTCCTGAGCGGTACCGCATTGCCATTGAGGTGGCATTGGGCGGGAGCCTGCAGGATATAGTAACTCATACTGAGGCTGAAGCAAAGGCGGGCATTGAATGGCTCAAGCGAAACAGAGCCGGCCGTGCAACGTTCTTGCCCCTCCCGCTACTGCGGCCCAGCGCGCGGGCACACGCACCGAGTATCCCCGGCATCACCGTTCATAATGCAGCAGACATCGTGGAGTGTGATCGCGAATACCAGGCAGTACTTGAGCTGCTGCTTTCTAGAGTGCTCGTCGTCGATACCATGGATGATGCGATTCGGGTTTCGAGGCAGGGTGGGGGCTGGAGTCGGATTGTTACCATAGAGGGTGAAGTTCTTTCTCCCGGTGGGGCGCTTAGCGGGGGCTCGCTGCAAGGGCGGGGCGCACATCTTGTTGGCCGCAAAGGTGAGATCGACGATCTTAGCGCGGAATTGCCGGTTACTCGCGCGGAAGTCGGACGCCTCGACGCCGCCACAGAGGCGCACATTGCCTCGCTCCAGCAGGGTGAACAGGAGCGTGCAGCAATTCTTCGAGAGCGTTCGACAGCTCGAGCCGAGCTTGCTCGGCTTGATGCAGCGCTGGCAGCGTCTGGGCGTGATAGGACTCGCATCGACCGAGAGCTTTCCGACGGAACCCAACAACATGGGCAGCTTACTGTAAACCTGCGCACTCAGGAGCAGGAGGTTGTGCGCCTGACTGCGCTGCTCGAGGCCGACCGACGGGAGAGCGCGCAGGCAGATACTGCCATTGTAGCGCTGGGTGAGGAGGCATCTCAACTGACGGTGCGCAGGGATGAGCGCCGAGGTGTGGCCGTGAGGCTGGAGGTTGAGATCAGCAGGCTAAAGGCCGAACGCGAAGCGCTGACGCGGTCGATAGCAGCCGATCGGGCATCTCTGGCCCTACTTGAAGAGCAGCAGACACAGAAGATACGTCTGCGTGATGCATCGGAAACCGAAAGCAATGAATCCGAGGCGGAACGACACTCACTGACAGACAGACTTGATGGCGACCGTGAACGGCTTCAGGTCGCTAGCGATGTGTACGAAGCGTGTCGGCAGCGGCGCCAGTCGTGCCTGCTGGAGAGCCAGGCAGCCGGAAGCAAGATGAGAACCATCAACCAGACACGAGAAACGCTTCGTCAGAGCATTCACGACGCAGAAGTCCGGATTGCCCGGAGCGAGAGCGATTCTAACAACTCACTCACTCGACTGCAAGAGCAGTACGGCATTTCCAGGGAAGACGCGCTGTCCCGTCCAGATGACACTCCCCTCGATAAGAATACATCGATGGAGGTGGGTCGGCTGCGTCGTGAACTGAAGGCGATGAGCAGTGTAAACCTGGGTGCTATCGAAGAGTATGCAACCCGGACCGAGCGGTATGCAGAGATGAGCGCGCAGCGCACCGATTTAGAGACAGCACGTGAATCGCTGCTGAACACAATTTCGGAAATTGA
Source organism: uncultured Chthonomonas sp. (assembly GCA_903919615.1). Lineage (GTDB taxonomy): Bacteria > Armatimonadota > Chthonomonadetes > Chthonomonadales > Chthonomonadaceae > CAIXIX01. The sequence continues at coordinate 8,031 of CAIXIX010000539.1, read as the reverse complement.
CGAGAGTACCCGCGGTGTGTTCATGGAGACATTCCAAGCTGTTTCGGTCGAGTTTCAGCGGCTATTTGAACGGCTGTTTGGTGGCGGCACTACTCGGCTTTTGCTTACAACACCAGAAGATCTGCTAGAAACCGGTATCGATGTGATCGCGCAGCCGCCTGGCAAGAAGCCGCAAAATCTATCTTTGCTTTCGGGTGGAGAGCGTGCCCTCACCGCAACTGCGCTGCTTTTTGCTTTTCTGGCAGTTAGGCCAAGCCCATTCGTAATCCTAGATGAGGTTGATGCGCCTCTCGATGGCGCGAACGTGGATAAGTTCACTGCGCTGATCAAAGATTTCAGCCAGCGAAGTCAGTTTATTCTGATTACTCATAACCCGGTTACCATGGAGGCCGCGCCAACCTGGTACGGTGTTACGATGCGAGAGGCCGGAATTAGCAGCATCGTGTCGTATCGAGTGCCGCAGGAATCGACGGAGACTCAGCACGACTCAACAATTGTGCTCACCTCGCCGGAAGGGTAGAGCCGCGAATGCCGAAAAAATCGAAAACACCTGCTCGCACCGGCTTCTCAGGGCAACGGAGAGCCGCGCTACTCGGCATTTTTGCCGTAGTTGGGCTTATCTACTCGGTATCCAGTTTTTACCGAATTACGCATCCCCCACGCACTCAGTTCAAAAGGCCTCATGTATTGTTCAGTATCGAGTCGGGCACTCAGTCGATGTCGATGATGAATCAGTATGTGTGGATCTCCCCAATAAAAGTGTTGGTACTCCGTCAGCAGATAGCGGCAACTCAGAGCGCGTACGTGTTTGATACCGACAGTGGTTTGCAGAGTGCAGCACCAACGGGGCTTGCGCGAGCCATGAAGGGCGCGTGGATGGTCGACCTCACGCGCTCAGTTTCACCCGATGGCAAATGGATGCTTGCCCAGATCGTTGGAAAAAATGGTGTCATCCGTATAGAAACCATTTCCACCTCCGATGCAGAACCGGGACGCACAATCGCGCCGACATCTGCGAGCACAATCGCCAATGAGTCGTTCGCTGCACCCGAATGGCTGGCAGATAGTGTTCACTGGCTTGCGATAGCGGAAACCCAGGGCGCTAAAGGGAGACTAATTGAATCTGGCCTGGGACAAACAGTGCGAACAGGTCCTTCAGCCGAATGGTTTGGAGACATTATTGGCTGCGACAGGCCTGGAAATCCAATTGTCCTTGCAGATGCGGGAACCGGACCTAATCTCGAAACCTACAATGCCAAGACGGGGAAGCTAATTTCGTCTGCTCCATTGAAAGTTTCAGCCAACAAGTCTCTCGTTACCGATGCCATAATTTCGCCAATGCGAGACAGGGTCGCATACATTAATTCTGTACCTGGCCAGTGTTATTTTTCAGACTCAGTTACTCGTCTGATACCCTATCTGCGGCGTTTTCGTTCTGCGCCGTTATATTCAATATGGGTTGCACATCTTGATGGCATGCATGCAGTCGAGATTGCTGAATTTGAGCAGAACAAGCAGATTGAATTCAGCAACATGATAGTTCAATTGCAATGGCGACCGGATGAGAGCACTGTGAGTTTCATGCGAGATGGCAAGCTTTGGGAAGTTTCGCTGTACTGAATGTCAATGTCCTGAGGGTAGCAGTGTGGCCGGAGTTGTGATCGGAGTTGTGCTCCCGGGTGGGATCAGATTTTCGTTGTGCTCACCAGTAAGGATAAAGTGATTGTTGTTGTCGAGAGCAATCAGTGAGCTGATGAGCTCTTTGCTGCCAGTTCCGGCCTGCCATCCAAGGATACACACGTGACTTCGATCTCTGGCAACTAGCGACTTAATCTCATCCTCATGCCTTGCCCCTATGAGTGCAGGACGACCTCCCTCAACCACCAGAATTCCTTCTGAATCCGCGATATCTAACAGTGTCGGATTCGGTGCGCTAATAAGAAGAACGTTGAAACCAGCCTGCTTCTGAGCCTGGACATAGGCTTTGAACTCTTCAGCTTTGCCCGGGCCGGGTGCAGAGAACTCAGGCGGAGCGACGAACGCCGACAGTTGGAGTTTGACGCCGTTCAAGCTAATCGACTTCTCCGAATTAGAGAAAGCGAAGTATCTAAATCCCACGACGGAGTCTATCGTGTCCAGAATGTCGCTGTCCTGACGAAATGCAAGATGGTACCGATATAGGCTCGGATTATCGAGACTCCATAGTGTTACCTCGCTCTTCTTCACGGTGCTGAAGAATTGTGTGACGTTTTCGCCTGGAGTTACGTGCAGGTTCTGATTTGAGAGACTGACAATGTGCGTGGGGTTTTGTACAGGCGTAACGCGGCTCTCCAGCGTCGCATCTCCCGTAGACTGTGACGTGTTTAGCAGCAGGATGTCCGCGGCAATCCTCCCAAAGCCGTCTGTTTGAGGATAGCTACGAGCGATATAGGCTTCATCGTGCGAAATCAGTTCGACTGGCTGTGTCAATCCGATTGGGTCACCTGGCGCGCCAGATAGTTGAACAGCTAGTAGGTTGGTTCCACCAATGGTGATCGATTTGGTGACGTTGAAGTCGAATGGCGTCGTGCCTCCAACGTGTTCGCCAATCAGCTTGCCGTTTATCCAGATCATGGCATTTTCGGCTGCTGCATGAAAAACGAGTCGGACCGTTTGTCCCTTCCATTCGGCCGGAACATCCAGTGGAGCCCAGTACCACGCAATTCGCGTGTTTGAATGGTCCGGCGTCGCATAGCCTGGCACGGTTGCGCCCGTTGCAGCAGCGGGAACATTACTTTGCCAACCCGCTTTCATGCCGACGTCTGAAGCGTCTAAGGCGATTTTCCATCCTGTTGAAATGGTAAGCGCAGAGCGGCCATTTCTGTGCGCCTTCTCGGTCCGGTTGTTGTTATTACGCGGTGGCTTTGCAGCCGCTGGGGCAGGGGCCGTTGTTATTGAAGCAAGCAGCAGCAGAGGGGCAAAGAACGATAAATACGCGTTAGCGCTATGTTGCATTACGTGATTCCCGGAGGCGCTGTCTAAAACGTATTTTGTTGGGTGTGGCGGCAGTTGCAGTACTGCCGCCATGCATCTTAGCCAAGCTCTTTAGATCGAGCCGCAGCTTTACCAATTGCATCGATAAGCGCTGCACGCAGCCCCGAGTGCTCGAGTGAGGCAATCGCCTCTATGGTGGTGCCTGCAGGCGTGGTGACCATATCTCGAAGTTGTGCTGGATGCATCCCTGTGTCGATCACCATCTGTGCAGCGCCCAACACCGTTTGTGAGGCGAGTTTGGCCGCGATGTCCCTCGGCAATCCAGCGCGAACGCCACCATCAACGAGCGCTTCGATCATTAGATAGATATACGCGGGGCCGGAACCTGAAAGTGCCGTGACTGCGTCCATCATCGTTTCAGGTACCTCGACAGCGATGCCCACAGATCGGAATATATCTCCTGCCTGGGCAAGGTGGGCTGGTGTGGTGTGCGTGCCCTTACAGTAAGCACAGGCGCCTTTACCAACCTGCGCCGGTGTATTTGGCATCGCGCGAATTACAGGCGCAGCAGGGGCTTCTGGTATCGATGCCAGCTTAATCTCAACCCTTGATGTAGCTATTCCCGCCGCAATGCAGATGATTAGCGGAATGCCGCCTTCATGATTAAGGCTAGGTGCAATTTCTTCGATAACTAGATCGACATTGTATGGTTTGACGGCGAGGACAATTATATCTACCGTGGACGCAAGTTGGCAGTTATCGGTCGCTACCACTATTCCGTGAGATCTAGCCAGATCTTGCACGTGCTGCGTGTGCGGATCACTGACCATGACACGATTGGCTGGCACAATACGCGAGTCGACAAGCCCACGGCAGAGCGCGCCTCCCATCGCTCCTGCGCCGATGATACCGATACGGCTATTACCCAGGCAGCTCGCGGAAAATGCAGGTTCAGGTTGGGGAGTGCGGCTGCGGCCGCGTGGTTTCACCGGTTTTGGGGCGCCTGAGAGGACGCGCCTTGGTGATTTGATCGCGGGTGCACCTTCTCGGGGCGACGCTGCCGTCGCCCCGGATGATGCGTTTTCCCGGTCGCCAGGCAAGGAGCTTTCCACATCAGACGTGGCGGTCTTGCCCGGCGCAGAGTGCCGCTTTGCCACTATTCGTACTGGCTCCTGCGTGTGGATGAGGTGTGTGATTGGGGTGTTACGGTCTGGCCCTCATCGACTTCTACCTGGACGTCGTGAGGAACAAACATGTATACCTTTTCTCCTACCTTTTCAACGGATCCGTCAAGCGCATAACATACGCCATTCAGGAAGTCGATAATTCGCTCGGACATGAGAGGAGTCGCTCGCTCAAGGTTTACAATCTGCTGCTCGCCCTCTTTCAGGCCATCCGCCGCGGCTTTGGCGTCATCAAATACTTGTGCATTGCGCCGTACAGCTACTCTGCCGTATTTGGGGGCGTGGTAGCGAAGGTCTGGCTTGGGCTGTTCCATCGTCTCTTCCTGCTCCGGTTGTATTTGTTCCTGGCTGTCTTCTTCAACGACATACTCTTCGTATTCGTGGCCAAGAAGCCAATCACGCGCTGCACTGAAGCTGAAGCGACGTCCTCTGCCCTGGTGTTCTTCTCGAATGGGTTGTGCGTTCACCGCGCGGTTCCTCCTGGTTACGGACATGGCCTGCGACCCTAGAATGGAAAGCAGGCGCGTTGCCGGCAAAACGGCATGGTTTATGTTCTATTGCCGAAGAGGCCGGTACCAATACGTACCATTGTTGACCCCTCTTCAATGGCGATTTCAAAATCGCCAGTCATACCCATGGAAAGCGTCTGCCTACACGTCTCAGGCAACCGGCAAAAGAGCCCCGCAAGTCGTCTGAAAGCCAGTCGACTTGTTTCGGCTCCTGCTCCTGCGTCGGCCGCTGCAGCGTACGGTGCGATCCCCATCAGCCCTTCTAGTCTAATCCCGGTAAGTTCCGAGATGCCGAGGGCCTCTTCAAGAACCCTTTCAGGTTCAATTCCGAACTTTGTATCCGTAGCGTCGAGCTTCACCTCCAACAGAATCCGCGCAAGTCGCCCGGCATCAGTCGCGCGACGGCTTATTTCCGCTGCCGCTTTAAACGAATCTACGCTGTGTATAAGCATGAATCGCGGCTCGACGTCACGGATTTTGTTAGTTTGCAGGTGACCAATGAAATGCCATTGGATGTCCTGCAATTCATGTAAAGGTGGCTGATCAATCTTCGGAAGCGCTTCCTGCAAATACGACTCACCAAAATCGCGTAGTCCTGCACGATAAGCTTCCAGAATTATTTCCCGATCTACTCGTTTTGTTACAGCGACGAGTGTGACGGAAGAGGGATCCCGGCCAGCTCGAGATGCGGCCGCGAAAATTTGATCCTGGGTGCATGCGATTCTATCGGAGAGATCTGACATTCAGCGTGCGCTTACGCCCATTCTAAAAAACGTAAATGAGCGAGTCTGCTGCCGAACTCGCAGCAGATTCCGAACTAGAGTACAGTTTAGCAGATTTAGAGTCGCGGCGCAAGAGTCAATTATGGCAAGGTGTTAACAGTTGTGACGCAATGCTGACTTAACCCCAAGTGTTTTTGTTTAATAGTGGCTCTCTGGGGTTGGATCTGCATCTTTCAGGGTGAGGACGCCATTCCCGTCTCCAGATTTGCTCAGTACGAGCTTCCATAAGCCGGCTTTGTCCTTGCGCATCACGTACTTATCGGTGAAGCTCTTCGATGTTCCGGCTTGATATAGCTCCTTACCCGTGCCGCTAGCAAGTATGCTTACTGTTGCAGTGAGCGTAACCTCTGTGGTTTGCGGTGTAACGGGCGTAGGTTCAATGGTCACATTGCTTACGCGCGATGTATAGCCATGAGCCTGCACAAAAAGTTTAGTGTAGGCGGCGGTGTCGGGCATGTAGTTTGCCTTGTCCTCGTCGTCCAAGAGCTCATATTGCGCTTTTACATCGCCCGCTTTAACAGCGCCAAAATACTGTTGTAGCGCATAACCTGATGATTTGCGGTAGTCGAGTGAATACTTAACCCCGACACCGATTGCGAATAGCACCATACCGATGACCAGGATCTCGGTGAACTTAATTCCGTAAGCTCCCTCCGTGGGCGCCTTGGACCTTCGTACTACTTTAGCCATAAAGTTGTTGTCTCCGTGTCTTATAAATAAATGCGGTTGCGGCGCCTTTGAAACTGTGTTAACATTAGGCGCTTTGCTCCATCAGGTTTGCCTGAAATTGGTGCGCTAGTACAGTACATCTTATTAGACGGCATCAATAGGTAGTTTCGATCCGCCGCTAAGCCGACTATTCACAATACCAAATAATTCGCAATTTAGGGGGCAAAATGAGAAAGGTACGTTGGGGAGTACTTGGATGCGCTAACTTTGCGCGTAACACCGCAATTCCGGCCATGTTGAAAAGTAACAACGTGGAGCTCACTGCGGTCGCCAGTAGAACGATCGGTCGGGCCGAGCAGTTTCAACGGGATTTTGGGTTCGATAAAGCGTATGGAAGCTACGAAGAGTTGCTGGCCGATCCGGATGTTGAAGCGATATACGATCCACTCCCTAACGGAATGCACGGCGAGTGGACCATCAAAGCTGCGATTGCAGGAAAGCACAGCCTTTGCGAAAAGCCCTTTACGGTATCATTGGACGAGGCTAAAGCTGTTGATGCTGCTATCAAACAGCACGGAGTTCTTGCCATGGAGGCGTTCATGTGGCGCTTCCATCCAATGCACCTGCGCGTCCGGGAATTGATTGCAGAAGGCGAGATCGGAACAATTCGCAACGTGCGGGTTGCTTTTACGTTCAGTATTGCCCGCGAACCTAATGTGCGCCTCAGCGACGCACTTGCCGGTGGAGGCATCATGGATGTTGGCTGCTATTGTATAAGCCAATCCAGATTTCTATTTGACGCAGAGCCAACATCTGTATTCGCTATTGCAGATTACGATCCCGAATACAATGTTGATATGCTAGCTTCAGGCATCCTAACGTTTCCGGGCGGCCGTGCATCCTTCGATTGTGGGTTTGAGCTCCCATTCCGATGCGAGTATGAGGTTGCTGGCAGCAAGGGCCGAATTGTCTGCCCACTCTCCATCCTGCCTGGCGAGAATGCAGAGATCCATGTCCACGCGAACAATGGTGTTCGAACAGAGACATTCCCGGGCTTTAATCAGTACGTTCTAGAGTTTGAACACTTTTCACGTGCGGTTGCTGGTGAGGAGACACTTCGATACGGAACGGAGGATGCAATTAAGCAGCAGCGCGTCATAGACGCGGTTTACAAGTCGACGCGTCTGGGTGTTTCTGTATCGGTATAGAAACAAAAAGCGCGTAAGGATGAACATCCTTACGCGCTTTTCAGAATCGTGTAACTGCTATTGCCTTCCGGCAAGGCAAACTACATTTTGGTATCACCCTTGGACTTGGTCTTGACGACGATTTTTGGATCCATTTTGCAATGAGCGCAGCAGTACATGACCTTGCCGCCCTTTTTCAGCTGAACCGCAACCGTGGTCTTGTCCGACTTCTTGGCGCTCAACACCATCTTGCACGCTGGGCAAGTAGGACCTTCTGCCTTCTTGTCGGTCTGCGCGAGCGCTGGGATTACGGTTAGACCCATAAGCGCAATGGCGCCGAGTTTTGCAAATGTCTTGTTCATGATAAATTCTCCTGCTGATACCGATTAACGGGACAGAACGGCGCCAGTGGCCATAGGCGCCTGGCGGAACAACCTGACGAAAGTTTGCTCCGCTGCAGTCTGCCGAGCACACATCCTCTTTTTGACGGATTGTACCCAGTGTTGCAACAGTATATCACTTTCGAATGAGCATTTCAATTATAAATATTCTTCGGTTGTCATTTACGAACAATATAATGCTCGGTTCTAGGAGCCTGTCCCGGAATAAATCTTTTATCGCCAGAGAGTCATTTCGTTAGCAGATGGTGAACTTACTCTTATGGCACACGAATTTCGCGAATATGCTCCCGACCAGGCATTTCTCATGCCTCCCAGCCCACGAGACT
>CAIXIX010000538.1 GCA_903919615.1 uncultured Chthonomonas sp. | reverse complement strand
TACCCCCCGGTGTCAGAATAGTTGTCGCGTCACCTGATGAGATAAAACCATACCGGGGACGGGCAAGAGAGATCAAGTGAGGCAGTATTCAGCAGAGCGGAAAGAGGCGCTATTGCGGCAGATGATGCCACCGCAGAACAGGCTGGTGTCAGAACTGGCCCGCGAGAGCGGGATCACCGAGCAGACCCTTTATACTTGGCGCCGTCAACTTCGTAATCAGGGAATCGCAGTGCCGGGTAGTGGGAAAAATGCTGAGGAATGGACCTCGGAGGACAAGTTTGCCGTGGTGTTGGAAACGGCTGCGCTGAACGCCAGCGAACTGCCCGAGTATTGCCGGCGCAAGGGCCTGTTCGCCGAGCAGATCGCCGCATGGCGCGCTGCATGCATGGCCGCCAATGCGAGCACGATGCAGCAGACGCGAGGCCAACAGGCGCAGTCAAAGGAAGACAAGAAGCGCATCCGGCAACTGGAGAAGGACTTGCAACGCAAGGAGAAGCGTTGGCCGAAGCGGCAGCACTGCTGATTCTGCGAAAAAAAGCCCAGGCGATCTGGGGGGGGGCAAAGAGGAAGACTGATCAGCGTCCCAGATCGCCTCTTGTGTGTCGAGTTGATCCGTGAGGCCCAGGCAATGCGTAGCCGTCTTGAGCCGGCCTGCATCGAGCTGGGCATCACCCTGCGCACATTCCAGCGCTGGGTGCGTGAAGGTGACGATGCCGTGGCCGGCGACAGCTGTTGGACCAGCGTGAGGCCGGAACCGGCCAACAAGCTGAGCGAGGATGAGCGAACCGCGATCCTGGCCGTTGCCAACAGCGAGGAATTTGCCAGCCTACCGCCGAGTCAGATCGTGCCGGCGCTGGCCGATCGGGGCGTCTACGTCGCGTCGGAGTCGAGCTTTTACCGCGTCTTGAAGGCAGCATCGCAGCAGCATCACCGCGGCCGCGCAAAGAAGCCTTCCGAACGCGTGCTTACGAGCCATTGCGCCACCGGCCCGAACCAGGTGTGGAGTTGGGATATTACGTGGATGCCAGCTGCCGTGAAGGGCCAATTTTATTACTGGTACATGGTGCTTGACGTCTTCAGCCGAAAGATCGTCGGGCACGAGGTGCAGGTAGCGGACTCGGCGGAACTGGCGTCACGGCTGATGCGCCGGACCAGCCTGGCCGAAGGACTGGCAGGTCGTTCCTTGGTGCTCCACTCAGATAATGGCAGCGCCATGAAAGGGGCAACCATGTTGGCCACCCTGGAGCAACTGGGTGTGGCGCCGTCGTTCAGCAGGCCGCGTGTGAGCAACGACAATGCCTATGCCGAATCGCTATTCCGCACCTGCAAATACCGGCCGGACTACCCGAGAAAACCGTTTGCGAGCCTGGAGCAAGCGCAGGCATGGACGCAGAAATTCGTGCGCTGGTACAACCAGGAGCACAAGTACAGTGGCCTGAAATTCGTGACGCCAGCACAGCGTCACAACGGCTAGAACACGGCGATTCTGAAACGCCGGGAGCAGGTTTATGACGATGCCCGCAACCGCCATTCGCAGCGCTGGTCGCGGGGGATTAGGAACTGGACACTGGAGAGTCAGGTCTGGTTGAATCTGGAAAGGATTCGGCCAGAAGCATTACAGTGCGCCGCTTGAGGTGACGCGACAACTACGTTGACAAACGCCGATGCCGAACCAGTATTTTTGGTCG
>CAIXIX010000537.1 GCA_903919615.1 uncultured Chthonomonas sp. | reverse complement strand
CCGTTGATATAGGGAGCCGTCATCGGTGTCTCACGGTCATTTGCATTGGCAAGGATCAGCGCTTCCGGCCCAATCGCTCTGCGAACACGCTTGATTAGCAGCACTCGGGCCGGATCATCATCCCACCAATCGAGCATCACCCCATCAAACACACCGGACGCAACTGCAGCATGCGCCTGCGTAGCGACCTGGGCCTGAAACTCGTCTTTCTCAAAATCTAGCAAATAGTAGTGCCCTTCCTCCCAGCCAGGCATCCGACGCCCACCTTTGTTCCGCTTCCACCACTTATGGTTTATAGGCAGGTACCACGAACCGGCGTCTCGGTACCTAATTTCTGCAATAAATAATATGCTCGGGTTTCGAGCAAGAATCTCTTCGCGGCGCGCTCTTGCAATACCAATGCTCTCAGGAGTGAAGCCAGTAGCCAATCCCACCTGAGCATTGTCCCATCGCAACCCCATGAAATCTGGTGCGTGAAATACGAGGTCGTGCCGCGCGAGCGTACGATCAGGATGCTCTCCCAACAGGTTATCTGCCGGATTCCACGCCTGAAATACGGATGGAAACCCTCTATTCTGAATTCGCTGAAGTATCGATTCGTCATCGGCACAAGCGCTCTTCCATGCAAGGGCAGGCGATATCGCGACCGACAGCATCAACATAACAATCAGGAGTTGCATTCTATTGAAGGATCTTTCTATTAAGGGCATGCTGCATCCTTCGCGGGAGAACGTCGCATTCTTGCCAACTATACCTGAGAGTAGCGCACAGTCCTGTAACGACACAGATTTTGCGAATGTTTGAATCGCTTGACCGGCGCTCCTGACTTGTGCAACAATGGCTTCAGGTTGTGAGTAAATAGTGTTCTCGCAATGAAGCAAGGGCACATAATGAGGAAAGCAATGAATGCCATCGACTCTGAGTGGCGCAACGTTAGCACACCTCGGGTGACGCCTCCGTCACTTGAGTTCATTCGCGCTGTCGCGTCAATTCTAGAATCTAACTCTACTGATTTGCTCGCTGAGCTTGGCTTTGTTGCTGTTCAGCAGGCATCAGAATCTATTCCGAGCGCAGCGAAAAATAACTGCGAGCTTTGATGGCCGCCTGGCTTTGAGCAGGGCACCCATCGTTAATAGCTGTTTTTGCCACACACCCCATTTGAGCGACTATTCGAATGCCCCTTATCTCTGTTGTTGTGCCTGCTTACGGACACAAAGACTATATTCTTTCGTGCCTTAATTCTGTAATAGCGCAAACCTATAAAGATATTGAGATTATCGTCGTTAACGACGGATCGCCGGACGATACCGAAAAAGTTCTTCAACCACTCATCTCTGAAGGCATAATCAGGTACATATCGCAGGCCAATTCTGGAGCAGCAGCAGCAAGAAATACCGGAATTAGCGCTGCCAAAGGTGACTTCATTGCGCTGATTGATGATGATGACATCTGGCCTCAAACCAAACTTGCCACTCAGCTTGCGCTCTTCGAAGCGTTACCTCAGGCTGTTATGGTGTATGGCGCGATAGACTTTATCGATGGCGAAGGTAAACCCTACCCCCTCACCGATGTACGCGGCCTTCCACGGAGTCTTCCCTGCGATAGCCCGGATAACCCGGGGCCTTCGGGCTCCGTTTATCTCGAATTTACCGATATCAACTACATCACGTCTCCTGGCCAGACACTCATACGAAAGTCTGCTCTCGATTCGCTCAATGCGCCTCCTTTTGATACCGAGATCTGGGGCGCGGATGACTGGGATCTGTGGCTGCGCCTTGCAGATATTGGTGACTTCATCTATTCGCCGGAGGTATCACTCCACTATCGGTTTCACACGAGTAACGCTTCGAAGAACGAAATTAAGCTGCACCTGAGCATTATCAGGATGTTCAAAAAGCACCTCTCACGAAGCAAGAATAATCCTGATAGGTTTGCCCTACTTAAACTCGCCAACGCGACATTGCTCGATAGAACCTATGTCCACTTCTTTCACCTGGCCTGGTGGGATTATCATCGCGTTGCCTACCACAGATCCAGCAAGCGCAATCTCATCAACTCACTGCGAGTGCTGGCAATAATATTCCGGGTACATCCCAAAGGCTGCATGAAGAGAAAGTACTTTTTCCTCATCAAGAGCATTTTCCTCGTAGCCTTCGGACTGCCGGGGCGAAAGATTGGGCCATGAGCAGAGTCGCCTTCTTTTCAACTCTGGAAAATGGGTCATGGGGCGGCAGTGAGGAGCTATGGTCCCGGGCGGCGCTTGAGCTGAATCAACTCGGTCACGATGTGGTCGCCAGTGTGGGTGGGTCGGTGCCTGTTGCTGACCAGGTTCAACGGTTGTCTCTAGCTGGCATCAGAGTTCATCTTCGAGATTCAAAAGTCACCGCGTCACATACCGGCATTATCACGCGCCTGAACCGGGCCCTCCGGAACACGGCACCCGCTCAGGCGCCACAGCAATCGGAGGCCAACGACTGGTCTCTCGTAAACGCCTGGCTCATGTCAGTTAAACCAGATTTCGTTTTGATATCGCAAAGCTTCCTTACCGATGGGTATACAATTCGAGAAGCCTGCCGACACAACCGTGTGCCCTACGCTGTGCTGGTACAATCTGCCGACGACCATGTCTGGCACAGCGTCGACCTCATACCGGCTGTGGCCGCGCAATTTGAAGGGGCAGCGGCGTGCTTTTGCGTGTCTGGCAATATGCTCAAATTCATGAGAAGATCTCTGGCTGCACCGCTTACCAACGCTGAAATCGTCTACAATCCCATGCACGACTCAATCAAAGGTCCGATTCTGCCATTCCCAGCTCCGATGGAGCGTGTCAAGCTCGCCTGTGTTGCCAGGTTGGAGTGCAGCCAGAAAGGTCAAGACCTCCTTATAGAGCTCATGGCCGATCCGAAGTGGCGGGATCGCCCGTTCAGCATCAGCCTATTCGGTTCGGGTCCAGACGAAGCACACCTGCGCCGACTGCTTAATTTATTTGGATCTCCACGGGTTGAGCTTTGTGGACCTGCTCACGATATTCAGCAGGTCTGGAAAGAACACCATGCGCTCATCCTGCCCTCGCGCTACGAAGGCATGCCACTGGCGGTAATCGAGGCAATGCGGTGCGGTCGCCCATGTATCGTTACCGATGTTATGGGCAGCGCCGAGTTAATTGAGGAGGGTGTTAGCGGATTCGTGGCGGCCGCGCCGACAGTGAAGATGCTAGACATTGCACTGGAAAGGGCATGGCAGGCTCGCGATCAGTGGCCTTCGATCGGCCAAAGAGCATTCGATACGATTAGAGCGCGGCTGCCAGAAGATGCAGGCGCCGCATTTGCCCTGAAAATAGCGGCATGCATCCAGGAAAGTGATACGAATGTCACACGATAAGTCGGAGGCTGGGAAACTTAAGGTTCTTCTCCTGCTCCATGAGCTCTCCCGAACCGGTGCGCCAAAAATCGCAATCGAGTCGCTTCAACTGCTGCAGGACCAGGTCGACGTGATGGCGATCTCCCTTCAGCGCGGCGAGATGGAGGGCGCAGTTACCTCCTTCGCTCAACTGCACGTGCTGCCAGAACCCTCTCATCATCAAGACAATAATCGCAAGAAAACACTGCTTGAGAGATATGCCGCCAGACGTGAGCGGGATACATGGCGAACGCGATTTGAAACGTGGCAGCCAGATGTCATCTACGCGAATAGCGTCGCCTCACTGCCCGTGGCACACTATGTCGCCGTGCCACAAGCTCCCGTTCTTCTCCATGTGCATGAGCTCGATATGTTTATTGCATGGTACGATCGAATGGACCCATATCGGCTAAGGCGATGGCCAGCGCGCTACATCGCCGTTGCGGATGCCGTGAAGCAGGTTCTGGTTGGCTCCTTCGGAATCGCTCCAGATAAAATCGCGAGTATCCCCGAATTCTTCGACGATGTCGCTATAGACGCCTCACTCCAAAAGTCGGCGGCTCTGGCCGCTGCACAACCGGCCCATGCCGGGCCATACGTCGTCGGAGGCGCCGGACGCATTGGCTGGCGCAAAGGTTTTGAACTGTGGCTGCAGACAGCGGTATACCTTGCCGATAAACTTGGCCGGGAAAATATTCGCTTCGAATGGGTGGGAGCGGAAGACGACCTGCGTGAATTTGAGATGCGGCTAACTGCTCGTAAACTGGGAGTTGACGATATTGTCTCAATCCTGCCCATGACTAGAGACCCGTTTCCGAGCTACTCCCGGTTCGACACCTTCTTAATGACGTCGTGGGAGGATCCGTTTCCTATCGTGGTTCTCGAGGCGATGGGTATGGGCAAACCAGTAGTCTGTATTCGCAACAGCGGCGGGCCAGCAGAGCAGGTCGCCGAAACAGGCATCGTCGTGGAGCGCTTCGACGCAAAGCTGCTCGGTGACGCGATCTGTACGCTTCGGGACAATCCCACGTATGCCGCCCAACTGGGAGACGCCGCACGCGTTCGCGCCCGTACACACTTTACAAAATCGGCAGTGGTGCCACGAATTCTTGAGGAACTGAGAGCTACTGCGGGCATGAAATAGCCGTAGCGGTCGCCCGAAAACGCGCATCAATCCCTCTTCTCCCGCTCGGGCTACTCTGGAATCTCCTCAATCGGTTTTGGCTTATACGTCTGTACAACAATGAAAGCAGTTAACAAAGCCATCAGCAGCACGCAGGCGCCCGCAGCAAACATCATTAAGATCCCCTGGGTGTGATACTTCCCCGATTTGTCACCCAGCACAAACATCGACCCCACCCCACACCAAAATCCCACAATGGTAGTAACCAGCAGACCGATGCCAGCCAGTGCTATAGCTAATGCCTTCATGTTTCGCTCCACTCATCTCTGGCTTAACTCAGCGCAAACGTCGATAGAGATAGAAATCGACCCCGTGGTCTCGTCTGGCGGGATCACTCCACTTATTTGCGAGGCGATAGCCCGTGTTCAGCCGATCTGCCAGAGGCAGATGCGATTCATAAGCGGTTAACGCCTTCATCTGTCCTGCTCGCAGCAACAGCCAGTCTGGCCGCAGCCGCCGCCATAAATCGTGATCTGGCGAAGGCACGTCTGCGCGGTAACTCGGCAGAGCCTCGGGCGAAATTAATCCGATAACATCCAGGATGCGCATACGACTGTAGTACCCGATATATCCAATGGGTTCGAGCATTAGCGTTTCAGTAGGCAGCGCGTGTTCCCTCATCCACATTCCAATCGGTATCCTCAATTGCCGCTCGACACGCTGACCTTCGATAAGCGTCGCGGCACAACGCGGAACGGTCACCGCCCCAAACGCAATGGTCAAGGCGGCAATGCCTGCCCGCGCACGCTCCTGCCGCAGCTCAGGCAGCTTTAGCTTCACCGCATTTGCTGCCATCGCAATGCCAACGCATCCGCCAAGGTAAAGGATAGGTGTAGGTGGAACGAAATACCATCCAAAGAGCACTACATGCGAAAGCGCCATGCCCGAGTAATAGATGCCCATCCAAACAAGCGCTGGGAGAATCGCGAGTTCTCGCGGTCGGACCGACCTGACAATTTCACTCAATAGCAAAACGAAACAAAAAAGACACCCTGGTATACAAACCAGCCCGATCGGGTTGTGCAGCATCAGGCCAATAAACGCTCTAAGCTGTGGAAATCTGCCAGGAATCAGTTTTCCATAAACCATCAGCTTTGCGCTCACAGAGAGCGGCAAGGGAGAGCCATATGTGTGCGCTGCATACAACATCCACGGAGCGACAACGAGAGTGAACACGGCGACACCACGCATGGGAAGACGTCGTTCTCGCACAATAGTGGCGACGAGCATCACCACAGCAAGCGCAGCGCCATCGATTCTGAGTAACAACAGGATCGCGACCAGGGTCCACGCTGCAATCTCGCGCTTCTCAATCCACAGGCACCACACGGCCGCCACCACAGCAGCGACGATACCAACCTCCATCCCCTTGGTTGCCCAGATCAGGTTTGTCGGCGAGATCATCACCAACCCCGCAGCAGCGAGGCCTGCGCCCGGTCGACCGAGATTGCGTCCTATTCGACACACGATTAAAGCTGTGCAGGCGTCAGCGGCAATCCCGATCAGTTTCGACCAGAGCAGTGGGTCTAACCCAACCCTTGCAAAGCCAGCGAGCAGGATCGCATACAGGGGCGTTGTCACGCCGAGAACTTGCTCGCCCTGGTTGTAGACGAACCCATGGCCGGTAGCGAGGTTTTCGACATACCTCAGGGTGATGTAGAAATCCTCTTCTGTGGCATGCGCAGCGTGCATCAGCCACAATCGAACCACAATACCAAAGCAAATGATGACGAGAAGCGAGCCACTCAGCCAGCTCTCCCCGCTGCGTTCGCCGGCAGCTTGAACCGGGCTATCCATATTCCCTGTACCCGACCCTGCAACCATTACCTCTCCAATACGTTCTCGTGAGCGGTGAGAGATTTATTCTCCCGTGGCGGCGAGGGGCGTGAGCGACCCGTTATCGTCAGGCGCCCCGGAGAGCACAATACGCTATCGAGCGTTACGCCAAGTGGGGAATCCTCTAAATCAAGAGAGAGATGCTCGAGCAAAATACGCTCTACCAGCTCTACGAGCACTGCCGGAAGCGAGATGCCGCCAACCTGAGTTGTGGTGCACTGTAAAGACAATCGCAATCCGTTTGTAATAATGGGCACGGCATCCAGGGCAAATGGCAGGCTCATTACGGACTTCACAAAATGGCCCTTAATCTGAACCCTGCCGCTGTTAATCGCCACACGCAGGTTCCGTATCGTGCCCTGTCCGTCCGATTTCTGGGCTTCAGAAAGCATGTTGTTGAGATTGACCTCTGAGATAACGCCCGCAAACCGCAGATCGACGTTATGAAGGCTCAGGTCGCCACCGCCGTGTGACGCCTCAATGTCGATGCGATCGGCCTCGACCTGCAGCTCATCGATGAGAGGCCCGGAACCAATCTTTACATCACGCAGGATTACGCGAGCGCTCCCCGCGCAAAATCGATGCGAACTCGTCTTCGACATTCATCACTCCCTCAACCGGGCATCCTTAAAGCAGCAGATGCTTAGCCCTGTGTCAGGCAGACGCGTTGTTTGGCAAATTGGTTTCGGCGTCTTGTTCTGTAATCTGGCCATCCGAATGCAGCTCGAGCCATTGCGGCAGCGCCAGCATCTCTGCCGGGCTTATCACTAGAACAGGAATTGTCCCGTAGCCCATCTCGCGGCCCACAATAACCCCAAGCGACAAAATCGCATCAGGTTCGGTTGTGATTAGGCCCGCGGGCGCTTTGCCAACAGCCAACAGCTCCATCATCACAGAACTGCCAGAGCTAGACCCGACAACACGCTCCATCGCCAGAATGCGGCCCGCAACACTGCAATCATGTTGTTGATGCCGGGGGTCGATAATTCGCCCTGTGGCGGGATCCACACCGCCCCAGAAGCTGATGGGTCGATCGAGACGAAGCAGTTCGCCCCGTGCAGAGCCTGCAAGCAGAACTTCGGCTATGCAAACTGTACTATCGGAGCGGTTAGCTACTTCCATAGTGCCTCATCCCTTACCACGCGGCCATGAACCGCGCTCTCCACACACTCTTCCGGCGCGCCATAAACCACTCCGTAGCCGGTATTGCCTGGCGTGTAGTGGGCAAACTTACCGCTATCCGTCATGAGCGCTCCAGGCGCCTTACGCATAATCGGAGTTACAACAACACAGGTATCGGTAACAAAGTGAACGCCTGCAGAGCGCATTGGCTCAAGACGGCCCGATTTCTCAAGGATAGCGTACACCAGTCGGCTGAGGCAAATGTACACTGGGATGGTCAGTTCGCGCCCATTCCGAACCTGCTCAAAGCGATCGATCTCTGCAAGAGAGTAGTGGGGGCTGCCAAGCGCCACGGCATCCAGCGCGCCATCAACAACGGTCGAAAGTGAGTCTCGAGTGCTCCGCAGCTCATCCGGACCGAATGTAATCGTTACTTCAGGTCCATTGAGTCCGCAGGCCGCCTCCAGAGTTAACGCTTCCGGAGTTCGACCGATTACATGAAAGAGGCCAACTGCGCCGCTTGATGCGGCTGAGGCCCCAAGCGCTTTTAGCTGATCTTCGCTTACAGAGGGTGGAATATCCGCTATTGCCGCGACATCGTGTCCGACGACTCTTCCCAGCCAAGCACCGATCACAGGGTAAAGGGCAGTTCGGCTCTTCAGTTGGTCGGATATCGTATCGGTACGCACAAGAATCTTCGCTCGGCGGTTCTCGGGCACATGCAGTCCATAATGCGGTGCACGCCCAGTAATTGCTGAGCAGATATCCAGAAAATCGCCATAGCGGTTCGTTCTTGCCCCGAGCACGCTGTTGACGAAAACAACGGCGTTACTCTCTGCCCAGGCAACATCGGTTCCCGCTTCGGGCCGATGCCCATCCTGATAGGGCGCGCAGGTCCAGGTCTGCCGGCAGCCCATCTTCACATAGGCGTCCATTAAGCGGCGAGCCATGGCTTTTTCATGCTGGGGATAGTTGATTATTTCGGGGTGCAGCAGATCGATGCCGCCAACATTGAGCGTTGTAGGCACACAAACCTTCGCTCCGCCCTCAACGAGCGCCTCAGCAAACTTCACTCCGCTGTCGCCATGGTAAAGGCACCCATCAATATGCGCGGAGGTAATCGGAATCAGGCGATCCGCCCCTAGAATTCTGCCCATATCGAACAGGATGCGGGTCGCCATCTGCATCGCCGGCCCCGCATCACCATCAAACCAGCCCTGCTCTTCGGAATTAAGTCTCATTAAATATCGTATCCGCTTTCTTAAACGCCCATTACAGCGTCGGCTAAGTTTACCTCAGCAGGATTACTTAACTGCTCACGAGAACCTTCTTTCGGCTGTACAGGCACTGCAACGAGGATGGTGTAAGGATGTATAAGGGATTAAGCCCCTGGGCTATTGGTGTGAAACCGGCGAATCTAGACGAAGCGATCCAGGCGGCGGTTACAGGCGGATTTGATGGCGTTGAATTCAGCGCACAGGAAGTGTTAGACCTTTCGAACGCGATCGGTGTCGACGCGGTTCGCAAGAAGTTCAGCGCGGCTGGCATAAAGCCTGCCGCCTTCGGAATACCAGAATGGCGTACCGATGAAGACACCTGGAAAGCAGGACTCGCAAAGCTACCCGCTCTGGCCGCAGCGGCGGCCTCGGTTGGAGGATTGCGTACTACCACCTGGATCATGCCGTGCTCCAATGAGCTAAACTTCGACCAGAACCGAAAGTTCCATGTTACACGCTTTAAGCCCATCGCCGAAATCCTCGGCGAGCACGGTATTTCGCTTGGGCTGGAGTTTATCGGCCCTAAGACGCTGCGCGATTCGCAGCGATTCCCGTTCATCTACACGATGGAAGCGATGCTCACGATGGGAGCCGATATCGGCCCCAACATCGGACTGTTATTGGACTGCTGGCATTGGCACACCTCCTGCGGAACCGTGGATGAGCTTCTCGCTCTTAAACCGGAGCAGGTGGTCTACGTTCACGTAAACGATGCGCCTGTCGGCGTTTCAATCGATGAAAACAAGGATCATGAACGGGGCTTGCCTGGCGAAACCGGAGTCATCAATATTGGCGGCTTCCTGAAGGCCCTCGATACCATCGGCTACGACGGCCCGGTTACAGCCGAGCCATTCGCCGATCTCTCCGGCCTCGCATCGGATGCCGAGCGTCTCAATCTGATTGGCGCTTCCATGGATAAGATCTTCGCGCTGCGGTAGGAGCCACACCCTAACAATGTATCATATCTTTGGTAACGATGGAGGCACTCCAGGATAGCCCTGTTTCGTGGGTTTTATGTGTGATTCGTTATCGGCGTGCGTGACGGGACCCTCACCTAACCTCTCCCTTTTCCGCTCGTACCTCGCAGGGAGAGGGACCACCGCGCGCGCCTCCGGAACATGGCCGAGATATGATACATAGTTAGGCCACACCTGGTTTGCAGCCACTGGAGAGGGCCTTGTGAGGACTCTCGTCACTCCAATCGTTGAGCGCGCCGCCCGCAGAGATCTACGCAAGCCGTGCCCCAGTCTGCAAACTGAAACTCAAATCCCGACCGGAGCAATCTGGTCGGGATCACACGGCGGCTCTTCAGTACGAGCTCAGTCTCGGTTCTCAGTCCTATAGCTCCAATTTCGAGAAGCCAGGCAGGCGCTGCCAGGCCATATCGAACGCCTGCGGCTTGGCGCAGAAGGCGCATAAACTCGGAGTTCGGCAGGGGATCCGGGGAGCACAAGTTTACCGGACCGGCCAACTCGTGATCAATGAGCCAGTAGATCGCGCGAATGAAGTCCTGCTCGTGAATCCACGAGACCCACTGCTTCCCGTCGCCCTGTCTTCCGCCAAGCCCTCGCTTCACCAGCCCCATCATCACATCGAACACGCCGCCCGGGTCGGGGCTCATCGTCATGGCGGAACGCATCAGCACTTTGCGTGTGTTCGGCGTTTCGATCTCACATGCCTCACGTTCCCAGCGCTTTGCCACATCGATGCTGAAGCGCCAGGTATCCGGTGCGTTAGGCTCATCGCCGCCGATAATTCCGGTAACGTCGTCATTGGGCACATCGTATCGGTGGGAATAGATGGTAGCTGTGGATGCCTGCAGCCACACGAACGGAGGGTTAGCCGCATCGGCGATGGCGTGCCCAATGGCACGCGTGGAGTTGACTCTGGAGGAGAGTATCACTTCTCTGTTAAGCGCATTGTATCGGCAGTTAACGCTTTGGCCGGCGAGATTGATCACAACATCGGCACGATCTATCTCATCCGCAATCTGAGTTGAACTCTCGCCGTCCCAGACAGCCCACTCGATTGCAGACGTTCCATCGAGGGTACGCGGCTTTCGGCTGAGAATCGTTACGCCATGCCCATCGGCCGCGAACGCCCGCGACAGCAGCGTTCCGATCTGGCCGCTGCCTCCCGCAATGAGTATCTGCAAGGTTCACCTCCGCTCCAGACGTCGCACCGATCCGACATAAGTTGGCCCGACAACCCGTCATTTCGATGGAGCCTCAGGCGACTGAGAAGTATCTCACATTTCGCCTGAAAAGATACACATAATCTCGCATCCACCTGCAGGCAGCTTATCCATGCACGGTTATCGAAGGACGCCAACGTTGTGTGTGTGAGTACGAATGGCGCCCTTCGGCGTGTAGCACAAATTATTCGTGTTTTCGGTCGTCGTGCGCTTTACTTTTCGATGGGAGCTGTCGCCCCGTGATAGTGCTTTCGCAGGGCTCTGCCCCGCACCCCGCTAAGGAGGGCTAGCGCCGCCCTCCTTAGAAACCTCCCGCGATTTGAAAAAGGGCCTCAACACGGACCATTGCAGCAGCGCGTCCGTCACTGTTTCTGACTGAAGAACAGTTTTCGCTGCAGCAACGGTGCCCCGGTGTTTAGTCTTTGCGTGCTCTGAAAGTATCTGCCCGGCCTGTTTGGTAGGTTATGCTGTTTGTGTT
>CAIXIX010000536.1 GCA_903919615.1 uncultured Chthonomonas sp. | reverse complement strand
CCCAGATCGAACCCGTCGAGAATCGCGTAACCGGTAATCAGGACCCCAACGAGTACAAACCAGATCACATTTAGGTTTAACGGATAGTTCATACGTCGAGTCCTTTCTCCGCAAGTATGGCCTCTATGCTTTGCGATTCGGGGCTAGGCCCATCTCCATCATCGACTGGCCCTTCCTTGATGCGCTGATCTAGCAGGAAGACGAAGAGCGCAAGCAGCAGCGAATAGACGAGCCCAAACATGATTAGCGAACCAAGCACCTGATTGGCTTTAACGGCTTTCGATAGCGCATCGGAGGTACGGAGCAGGTTGTAAACAACCCAGGGCTGTCTGCCCATCTCCGCGGAGAACCAGCCCAGCTGATTCGCTAACTGCGGCCCGAGAACCGCAAGAACGAGAATTCGCAACATGAGCGTGTTTTTCCATAGAGTTCCGCGCAGGCACAGGAACGCGCTAATAAGGCTTAGGCCGATTAACGCCATTCCGATGGCGATCATCAAGTGATAGGTCTGAAACACCCGAGCGACCGGAGGGCGGTCCTGCAACGCAAAGTCGTTAAGTCCCCGTACAGGTTTTGTGGTGTCCCCATAGAGAAGGAACGAGCCCATACCTGGAATTTTGATGCCAGATGTCTGCCCACTTGCTTCGTTAACATACCCGAGCAGATAGAGGTCCATTGGTTTTGTCGAATCGAAGTGCCCTTCGTAAGCTGCGAGCTTGGCCGGCTGATTACGTGAGATGCCATCGGCGCTTCGATGCCCAAGGAAGAGTTGCAGGCAGGAGGCGAATACTGCGACGGTTAAGCCTATTTTCATGGAGGCTTTTGCGAAATCAATGTGGCGCATCTTGAGAAGATAATACGCGCTAACGCTGGTGACTAGAAATGCTCCAGACATCCATGCCCCTACGACAACATGAAAGAGCCGATCCATCGACGACGGGTTGAACACCATAGCCCAGAAGTCCGTAATTTCGGCGCGGGCGTTTAAGCCTTGCCCCACGATGTGAAATCCAGCCGGTGTCTGTTGCCATGAATTCGCGACGACAATCCAGACTGCGCTTAGTGTGGAACCAAAAGACACCATTAAGGTCGCAAAGAAATGCACATTAGGTGATACACGGTCCCAACCAAAAACAAGAATGGCAAGAAAGCCTGATTCCAGAAAAAAGGCAAAGATACCCTCTGCTGCCAGCGCACTGCCGAACACGTCACCGACGTAGCGGGAATAGGTGGCCCAGTTCGTTCCAAATTCGAACTCCATAACAATTCCGGTGGCCACACCAATTGCAAATGTTAGGGCAAAAACTTTGACCCAGAATTGGGTCATCTTGTGATAAATTGGCTTCTTTGTCTTGAGAAACAGACCTTCCATGAGTACCAGGATTAGCCCAAGGCCGATACTAAGGGGAGGATAAACATAGTGGATGGCGATGGTGAAGGCAAACTGCAATCGCGCAAGGATCTCGACATTCATAGCGGTATTTCCAGTTCTAGCGGCGGCACGCAGAAACGCCAGTGTCAATGTCGTATCGGCGGTGCTTTTTCAAAGCCCGGTTGCATCAGGTAAATACGAACATGCCTGGTTTCCAAACAATCCAACTGAGAGAGCCGAAGCTTACTAAATATGAGTATATATATATTATAATACCACAGGTTGTTCGCAATGCGATCAGAGACGCTCCCACGTCTTGGTTCCGTTGATGTGTGATGCCATTTGTATCACCGTATTCGGAACAATGAATTGGTTACTCTAACCAGAGTGCGGTGAAGGAGTCGCTCTGTCTAACATTCAATACTATCTTGTGCCAGCCGGTTTATAACGCTTGCCGGGATGGGATCATGACAAACCACGTACGCATAACGCTTGCAGTATCGCTACTCTTGACGACGTTTGGCGCTGCCGTTAAACCCGATTACGACCCTGTGCGTCCGTATGCGTCCTATTCGCACGGGCCGTCGTCTTCCGCAGACTACTTTCCAATCGCAGTATGGCTCCAGTCGCCCGAAAATGCTGCCCGATATCGGGCAGCGGGCTTTAACCTCTTTATAGGATTGTGGCAGGGCCCTACAGAGGCGCAGTTGGCAGCTCTAAAGGCTGCAGAAATGCCGGTGATCTGCGAGCAGAATAGCGTAGGCCTCAAGCACCTTTCTGAACCGACGATCGTAGGATGGATGCATCAAGATGAGCCGGACAATGCTCAGCCAGTCAAAAATGCGGCAGGCAAAGAGGAGTACGGTCCGTGCGTGCCTCCGCAACACATTGTTGAGGAGTATCGAAAGCTTCGCGCAGCCGACCCATCTCGGCCCGTGATGTTAAATCTGGGGCAGGGTGTTGCAGACGATGGCTGGATAGGACGCGGCAATGGGTCGAAGCCGGAGGACTACGCTACCTATGTGCTTGGAGGCGATATCGTTTCGTTCGACATCTATCCTGTCGCATCAAACCTCCATGGTGATGGCGCTAATAACCTGAACTACGTCTCGCGAGGAGTCGATCGGCTGAGACACTGGGCAGGCGACGGCCGCACCGTTTGGAACTGTATTGAATGCACGCGAATCAGCGGGGCGACAAAGGCGACCCCGGCTCAGGTGAGAGCCGAGGTGTGGATGGCGCTGATACACGGTTCACGCGGGCTCATCTACTTCGTTCACCAGTTCTCTCCCAGCTTCAACGAGCACGCACTGCTCGATGACAAGGAGATGCTGAGTGTGGTATCCGCTACAAATCGGCAGATCCATGAACTCGGTGGAGCGCTGAATAGCACCGGCCCTGCCCAAGGTACGATCAATGTAAAATCGAGTGAACCACAGATTGATACCATGGTGAAGATCTACCGAGGTCATGCATATATTTTCTCGGTCAATACGAAAGGTATTTCTTGTGAGGCATCTACAAGCATTACTGGGGTTTCCGCTCAGAGTGCGGAGGCGCTCGGAGAATCCAGACCGGTTCCCGTTGCAGGCGGAAAGCTGACTGATAAGTATCTGCCGTATGAGGTGCATATCTACAGGGTAACGATTAAGTAATCGTAGGTTGAAAATATTCTGGCGCTATGCTATACTCCGATCAATCCCCAGCCTATATTGCAATCAGTTTTCGTGCCCCCCGTCAACTGCGACCTCGCAGGAAGGACAGGAAAGATGAAAAGTTTGTGTTCGGGGTTATGCCTCTTAAGTTCAATCGCTGCAGCCTCGTCATTGATCGGCTGCGGCGGCGGTTCCGGCGGTTCTACCAGCGGTGACCCACTCGTTTCGGGCCGCGCAGCGCTCACACGTCTCGCATCCGGCTCACAGCAAACCACTTCTCAAAGCCTATCGAGTGCGCTCGCTCTTTTTCAACAGGCCATAAAGGCCAACCCTCAATCCTCCGAAGCTCACTTTGGCGAGGCCGTGGCGCTTGCGGGCGTTGCTACAGCAACGATGGATGGGACAACGACTTCCGTTACACCTGTCGCCAGCGGCACTATTCCCGGCTCCTCAACCGGTTCCACTGGTGTCGCCCCAGGAGCCCCAGCCACGACTTTTAATATTCCGACTATTCCTTCTACCGGCCAGATCCCACCTGCTCCCGGTGGCGCAACGGCCGTGCCGGCTGCCGCGCCATCTCACAACACTCTGGGACTTATCTGGTTTATGGGTCGTAGCCTGTCCAATCCGTACTCACTGCTGGAGATGCTTGGCCCTGTAGCCGATCTCCACCTGGGCCTGATGCCCTATTGTGGCTACGCGACCGATGCAAGCGATGTTGCGCGCCGAACCAAGCTGCTAGCGAACCTTGGCACTGTGCTCGCGGACCTCGCGACGGTTGAGGCAGATCCGACGTTTGCATATACGATTCCAGATCCCGATCAATCGGGCCAGACCGTGACGATAGGCTTGCCTGAGGTCTACCTCTTCGATGCATACGTCAATTCGCTTCGAGCTCAGATTGCGCTGTCACTATCCTATGTGCGCGACCCGGGTAACTGGCAGCCGTTTGCACCGGTAATAAGCGGGGGTGCATCGTCCGGTTCTCTCATCACGAATGCTCCTCTGCCTCCCATTTTCTCGAACCAGCCGACCCCCGTGCTGATCATAAACTACGCAGCTCTGGATACCAACGGCGATGGCAAGCTTGAACCAAATGAGTACCTGCCCCCGAGCCCGTTCCTGACCCTTCGTGATGCGACGATGCTTACGACGGCTCAGCAATCGATCGCTGCCACCGCTGCGAAAGAGACCATAGGGATCAATGGCGTTCTGTCCCGCACTGGCACGGGATACCTTATCCCCAACACGCCTGTTGTAGCCACGGTGCTTAACAACATCCTTCAGAACGTCGTGCCCGTAATCGCTCAGGCGGCTATCGGTCCTGTAACGCTCAGCTATCCACATTACACCTATGCAAATGTCTTTGCTCAACTCGCCGAAGGCGTATCAACGACCGGCGTGTATCAATATCTGCAGAATGTAATCGTCGGCCCGAACATTCCGGGTACTGGTGCGGGAACAGGCAGTGGGTCCAGCAGTGGATCAAGCGGTTCGTCATCCTCCGGCGTAACTGGCGGTCCGGCTCAAATCGCTACGGTTACCATGGAGTCGGTTACGGTCAATCTGACGGCGTGGTTTAACTCGCCTCCGCCGGATCTCAAGGCGTTCGCGCCTACGTACCCACTTAACACTACCGGCGGAATTTTGCTTGGCCCAGGCGTCTATCCCGACCCAACCTTTGGCGGTCTCTTCCCCAACGGCCTGCCAACGGACCTGCTGCTCTAGGTCTGTTTGTACGGTTGGATTTAGCGTATCGGGCTTTATAACCGATACTATAGTAATGTTGTAATGGGCCACGTTTCACAGAAGCGTGGCCCTTACCATGTATAGAACCCTTTGAAACTTGCATGTGGCCAGGGAGACATAAATTGAGTACGTTTATCGTTCGGGATTATGATACAGGCAGCATGGCCGACGCCGAGAAGCTGGCACAGATGTTCGCCGGGTTTGATTCCGTCTGGCCAGGCGGCTTCAACCGGGGCACGCCAGCAACTCCCCAACAGCTTTACGATAAGTACCGGAAGATGAGCCGCCTCGCAGTTTGCGTCGCGCAGGATTGCAGTGATGCTGGCGATGATTTCATCGGTTATTGCGATCTGGACGCCGCCGCAGACGAAACGGATACGGCGTACATTCCACTTCTGGGCGCCGGTCCGGAGCATCATGGGCGTGGCGTGGGCAGAGAACTGCTGCGTGAGATGATCCGTAGGGCAACCCAGGCGGGTTTCCGGGAGTTAACGCTCTACACCTGGGCGGGTAACTTAAAGGCGGTGCCACTGTACAAAAAGGTGGGCTTCTTCTGGGAACCAGACACAAGTGTCTTCATGCGCAACTTCATTCCGGGCCTGCTTGCGAGCCCGTTCGTACGCCAGTTCTTCCAGAATCGCGATTGGTACAGCACACTCAAACGCGATCTAACCGTTGAGCCGGATACCGATCTATGGAACGGGATCGAAGTGTATCGGTACCGTTTTGAGGATGGCGAAGACTATCTCAATGTCGTTTTCGATAGAGTGTGTGGTGGCTTGACCGCCGTTGAAACGCGTCAATTTAGCGTTGAGTGTGTTGCACACACTCCCGAATCCGGCGCCGTCGCGGGAACCACGGTGCCTGTGCGCTGGTGCATCACTCGCCATACCGACGAACCGCTTCAGGTTGAACTGACCGCTTCCGGGTGTGACGGCATCGAGCTAAGCTATATGATGGAAGCCCCGTTCGATGTTGCACAGCGCTTCGAGTTGGATAGAGCGGTTCGTATCACGCCAGACGCAGGCCCGATCTCAGGTGGAAATCGGCAGCGCCTCATAAGAACGGAACTCAAGATAAACGGCGTCGAACTTACGCTTGAGACTGGCGTGAAAGTCGTGCGCCCGCTCGAGTTCCGACTGGAGAATGCCTCGGCGCTTGTCGGTCACTCACGCAAACTCCTGCTCCATGTAACCAGCAATCTTGCATACGATGCCGAAGGCGCCTTGATCGTGCGGAGTGATGCCGCGATCGAAGGAACAGGTATCTGCACTCCCCTGCATCTCCAGGCAAAATCGGGACAGGATATCGAGTTAAATCTCCGATCAGAAACAGCAGGTTACACATCGCTGCATCTCGATTGGAGCCTGGGATCGCTCACTGGGTCTCGCGCTTTGCCACTGAGGGTGACAGGTAATCGGCCCGTGGTGAGCATCGACTCTGTTTTTGACCAGCAGATCGTACAGGAAACACCCGGCATTCGAGTTGTAAACGAGCTTCTTGGCGGCGTTACCGAAATCACCAGCACCACAGCCGGGCAGGGGATCAAGTTTAGTATGTCCGTCCCCGGGCCGCCCTTCAAAGGATATCGCAGGCGAAAGATCTTGATGTCGGGCTCGGTCGATGCAGATGGCGCAGCCACAGTTTCCGCCGTGTATCCTGAAATGAAGGATCTGCGTATCGAGAGAACGATTACCATAATCTCAGACAACCTGGCGAGAATAGATCACGTCGTCACGAACTCTGGGATGGGGCCGCTCGATGCTTCGCTTCAATTGCGGATGTTTCGGGATGACCAGCTGACACTGTGTCTCCCTACGAACCGTGGCCTCATTCGTGAACCTGGGATGGACTGGGTCTCCTTTCCCATGTTTGAGGACGATGCTCTTGCCGATCCAAAGGCTCTGGCCGAAAACTGGTTTGCAATTGAAACAGGTTCGATTGTTGTGGGTTTCATCTGGGCTGGCGATGCCAAGCTCGAAACGCGATGGGGATATTTCCTTACTGCCGATGCGGGCTGCATCGAGCCCGGAATCAGCAAGCAGATAGAGCCTATCTGGGCTGTGGTTGGGAGTGGCGATTGGCGGCTTGTTCGCGGCTGGTGGGATCGACTCATAAAGGCCGATGAAGCGCGCGAAATTGCTCCGGCAGAGCCTCAGCGTGTCTTTAGAATGACAGCGGACGAATCGCCCATATTAATCGGGGGCGATTCTAACCATGTGAACCTGAAAATCCACAATGACAGGCGACTCGTGTTAAGTGGTACGGTCAACCTCTCTGGCGATGGCCTGGATATTACTCCGGGCACAAGCCCATTGGACGGAGTCTGTTTCATGCACAGCCCCGCAGAAATCAGCGTTGGGCTTACTCCTGCAGCCGGATATGGCGCGGGAAAGCTGAATGCAGAGATCGTAACGCCTGCCTATACCATCAGGGAATCGCTTCCGGTGGTGCAGGTCGAGGCTCCGGGCGCTGTCGACATTGTTCATTCCGACGACGAAATCTATCATGTATCGAACGGTGTGATCGGCTATCGCGTCGCGCCGAACTATATCGGCTCTATTACACACCTCACCTCGCACGAACAGGAGTTCCTGCACTCTTCATGGCCAACTCCCGGGACTTTGGCCTGGGCGAACCCATGGTATGGCGGAATCCATCCCTGTATCGACTGGATGGGCGACGCGTACACCACAAAGGAGCGGTTCTCCGCGTCCACAGTGGAAAGGATCGGCGCATCGGGGCGAAAGTGGAACGGCGTCTCGCTCGCGTGTGAGTTTGAGCATAAGGATCGCAAAGGGCTCAGAGTCGAGGTCGATTACCTGACGTTGCCTGCAAGCGACCTGTTGCTCGTGGTGTCGCGCTGGACAAATCAGACCAGGGGAGAAAAATCTCTTTCCGGTGGGCTTGGCGTTTGGGCTGGTGTTGGAGGGCGCGTCGATAATACGGTGGCATACTGGGCAAGCAATGGCAGCATGAAACACCGCCGCAGAGCCGAAACCGGAATGGAGACACGAGTTGGCTCCTGGATGGCATTTGAGAACCCGGAAACCGCCTCTCGGCTGCAAGTAGTCGTTTCTGGCAAAGACTCGGAGATACTCCTGGTCGATATCGGTAAGCAGGGAGCCTACGCCCAGAACTACCTACAAACTAAGCTGAAGGCTGGCGCAACGCTAACGCAGTTCACCTGGATCGTGGTGAACCCTGCCGTCTCTGAGTTTGAGAGTTATGCTCGGCTTGCAGACTTCAAATCATTGCCGTAAGGGGAAAGTCTTTGAGGTCGATGAGGCACAAGAGCGAGGCAATCCCTTGAGCGTCTACCTGAGTGCCGGGCCGAAAATCGGCCCGGTCGAAGCAGCGCGAAAAATGGAACTTCGTGCCGATCTGATGCGTGTTCGCAAGTACACGCTCCGATTGCTTGATGTCGCCTCACGCGGGTTTTCCCTGCCGTCCAATAACGAAGTTGCCCGTGCGATAGCCGAGGTTCTGATTCGCATTGCCGAGTTTGAACACAGTACTTGTTGTGCCTCTAACTGTGAGCCGGCATCTAAGAACACACGGTTAAGTGCAGATCTGCGCCATCTACATCTGCCCAACCCCAACAATACGACATTTTCGAGTTTGCGGTCGCTCTTGGCCACCACGCGTGCAGAGGCGCTCAAGGCTCTGGACGGCTGCGACCTTGGCCCACATGAAGCACGTTTCTGCTTCGGCCGTGCGTGGGAGGCTGCAATCCGAAACGAATGCACTCTCCAAGAAGCGCTGTGTGAGCAGCTGTACACACACTGGCACCGGGCAGCGGAAGGATCCGAGAAACCGCACGTCTCGGTATGGGATCCTCTTCCCGCAACCAGAATGATGCCGCTCCCAGGCGGTGAAATTGGAATTGGATCGAATCCCCCTTCCGCTCCGCAGGACGAGTTCCCCGGCTCAGTCGTTCAGGTTAAGCCGTTCTCTCTCGATCGCTTGCTCGTAAGCTGTTCTCAATGGGCCGCCTTTATGTCGCGCGGAGGGTATTCGCGGAAAGAGTTGTGGCTGCTCGAAGGTTGGAATTGGCGAGAGAACGCCGGCATTCGTGTGCCGGTCTCGTGGATCAGGTGCGGCGATGGATATTGCGCTGCAACCATGGATGGTCTCAGGCCACTGCTGGCCGGAGAGCCAGTTTATGGAATCAGTTGGTATGAGGCAGATGCCTATGCGCGCTGGATCCGCAAGCGATTGCCGACGGAGCATGAGTGGGAGTATGCAGCCAGTTGGAGCCCGGCAGATGGCTCTCAGAGGCTTTATCCCTGGGGTGCTCAACTGCCAGACCGTCACCGCGCCTGCGCCGAAATGACCACCGAGGGTCCACTTCCCTGCGGAGACCGCACCGCGGGGCATTCCGCTCTAGATATTCCTGATATGGTCGGCAACGTGTGGGAGTGGACACAGCCGACAACGAACGAGCCGGACGATCTCGCGATCTGTCGAGGTGGCTCGTGGGTAACTTCCGCTTGTGGGCTCAACTGCACGCGTCGCCGATCTCTGACAAAGATAACGCGAACCGCCTTTACGGGACTGCGCTGCGCGCTATAATGAAAGACTTAGCGTATCGATATGCTTCATGATATTGCAAACTAGCCTGACCTAAATAAGGAAACCTGATGGATCTGTCTGGCCGTATGTCTCGTCGCGATGCAATCACTGCCGGAGCTTCGCTGCTCACCGCCGCAACGCTCAATGGCACGGCATCCGCCAACGCCGCTAAAACGCTGAATATTGCCTGCATCGGCATTGGCGGCAGGATGGATACCCTGTACCGGGAAGCGATTGGCGGCCTTGGGCAGAACCTTGTTGCGATGTGCGACGTCGACCCAAACCAGATGACCGCCGCAGTACGCAACACGGGATCCTTACTCAAAAATGCCGTGCAGTACAGCGACTATCGAAAACTGCTGGCCCACGAGAAGTCGATTGATGCCGTTATTGTGGCAACACCCGATCACTGGCATGCACCCATCTGCGCTGCAGCCATTCGGGCAGGCAAACATGTCTATTGCGAGAAGCCGCTCGCGCACACCGTCGCAGAAGCGCGTATGCTGCGCACACTTAGCAAACGCTCAAAGGTAATTACCCAAACCGGGAACCAGGGCAGCGCGAGCGATAATATGCGCCGCTGTGTCGAGGTGATCCAGCGCGGTCTTGTTGGCCAGATACATGAAGTACATATCTGGCATCCTACGCATAGCTGGCCCAGTGGCGTCGATCGGCCAGCAGGCTCCGACACGCCGCCTCCGGGCATGAACTGGGACTTCTGGCTTGGGACCTCTCCAGAGCGGCCATTCAAGGCTGAAAATTACCATCCGGCGCTGTGGCGCGGTTGGTACGATTTTGGCAGTGGCTCTCTTGGCGATTTCTGCTGCCATGCATTTAACCTGCCGGTGCGAGCGCTTGGCCTAAACTATCCACATCGGATCGAGGTATCGGGCGCAACGCCGGGCTCGGAGAGCTTTCCCGCGGCCTGTTCGCTCCGGTTTCACTTTGCCGGCAAGGGCAAGCGCGCTCCCGTCGTTATCAGCTTTTATACCGGCGGTGAACTGCCGCCTGCGGAGGCAACGCGCGATCTTGCCGCTACCTACGGATCGGTCCCCGGGCTTGGCTGCCTGCTGATCGGCGATAAGGGTGTCATTTCGGCCGGTCTCTGGAACTCCGATGGGCTCATAAAGCTTAAGGGAGATATTGGATTTACAGGAGTGCTGGATCACGATGGCGCGAAGAAGGTTCCGAAGACCTTGCCGCGTGTAGAGAGCCAGATGAAGGAGTGGGTGGATGCCTGCCTTGGTGGCCCGGCTGTCTACTCAAGTTTTGAGATCGGGGGGCACATCACCGAGATCGGCCTTGCTGGAATTGTCGCCCTGCGTCTCGGCAAGGATATCGACTGGGACGGAGGCGCCATGGAGGCTCTCGACGAACCCGATGCGGAACGCCTTGTGCACCCGCAATATAGAAAACCGTGGGCCAGCCTCATCCGCTAGGAGTTTATCGTTGCGAATTGTACATCTATGTTTTGCAGGCGAATGGAAGTCCGCACAAGAGTCTGGCTATTTGAGGGCTGCAAGCCTTCAAACGGAAGGCTTTGTGCACTGCTCCGCGCCAGAGCAGGTGGCGGCGACAGCCGGCAGGTACTTTCAGGATGCAACGGACCTGGTGGCACTGCAGATCGAGACAGATCTGCTCGATAACCCGGTTAAACACGAGGTTGCGGCGAATGGAGAGGTCTACCCTCACGTGTATGGGCCAATAAATGTGTCGGCGGTGGTGGATGTGGTCGTCTGGCCGCCAAAGATCGGTGGCGGGTCCTGAAAGTCGAAAGAGAGGGCTCAACCCGAGCTCACATTCAGCTAATTGCATGGTGCCAGGCGGGGCTGGGTGTCATGTCCATAATCATTGGCATCATGTGGTTTGTGTTTGTAATGACGATTGGCCGGCACCTGGGAAATCCCGATTTCGCGTCGTCCGCACCCAAATATGGGGCCGCGCCAGACACCTCGCCAACCTACTACATTGTCCTGTTCGGTTGGTACGTCGCGGCCTGCGTTATTCTCGCGGGAGCGCCTGGCCTCATCCTGGGCATCGGCTTGCATCGCCTACGCCCGTGGGCGAGGCCGCTCGGCATCGCAGTATCCGTTATAGATGTGCTCCTGCTGAATCCAGTTCACCTGGTGCTGGGAATATATGGCCTTACGATCCTGGTTCAGAGCCAGGCAGAAAAGCTGTTTTCATCTGGGTCTTCAGAGACAAACTCGTAAGAACCGCACCTAACCCCAGCACCTGAATTTCCTAGATCACACTTCGTGGGCGAACCGGTATCCTACCTCATTTAGCGCGACCTGGGTGCCGTGAATCATCTGGTCCACATGCTCCAGCTTTTCGAGGCCGACGACAAACGCGTCGACGACACCAGATTCGATCTGGAAGCGATAGCATACGTCGCGGTAGTCTGGATTTTCCTTGACCAGGTCGCCCTCACCGAGCACCTTCATACCGATCATTCCCTGGCCCTTTTTGCGCATCGTCGTGAAGAGAGCTTTGCAGGTATCGACCTCGTTATCCATGTGCGATTTCTTCGGGTTCCACCGCACCTGGTTGATCATTACCCAGTCGCTTTCGGACGCCGCCTTCAGGGCATCATAGCTGTGGCAGGTGACGCCATGGGCTCGAATTTTCCCCGCCTTGCGGGCATCCTCCATCACATCCATCACACCACGGAATCGTGTCGTCCAGTCGCCCTCAGTAGCGCAGTGCAGGATCAGCGAGTCGATGTGATCCACGCCAAGTTCTTTAAGGAATCGGTCAATATCCGCCTTCGCCTGCTCGGGGTCACGGCTGCCGGTCTTTGTTTGAATTACGTACTTATCTCGCCGCACGCCCTTGAGTGCATTGCAGATGAAGGGGTTCGAGCCATATTGGTCGGCGCAGTCAAAGAAGTTAATGCCGTTATCAAGCGCGTGGCGCACGAGGCGGGTAAAGTTTTCCTGGCCGAGGCGCGTCTGGTTCGACTGGTGATTCCATCCAATGGAACCTGTGCCCATGCCAACGAGCGAAACCTTAATGCCAGTTTTGCCCAGTACGACGCGGTCCGATGGTTTTCGCGGCAGCGGCAGCGCTTCGGCGCGCTCTTCCGCGCCAATTGAGAGCGCTCCAGCCACGGCGAGCGACGCGCCAACAAATTCACGCCGATTCATCTTATCCATTTTCAAGGCCTCCCAAATCCCATGAGAGCTCAGCTTCCGATAGACAGCCGGCCACAAAACGGTATTTCAACACACTCTTGAAGAGTTTACCACGTCGCGCGCGAAGGGACGAAAACCAATAGGACTGTAATTCCGAAAACAGAGGGTATTGGAGCCGGCGTGTAGGAATAGTCACAACGGGCGCCAATCGCGAGAAGCTGTATCTCGCGAGATGTTTCGGGGCAGCCAGAGGAAATTATGCGTTATCTAACAGGTTTACTGGC
The DNA here is from genome assembly GCA_903919615.1 of uncultured Chthonomonas sp. GTDB lineage: Bacteria > Armatimonadota > Chthonomonadetes > Chthonomonadales > Chthonomonadaceae > CAIXIX01. The sequence continues at coordinate 7,102 of CAIXIX010000536.1, read as the reverse complement.
AACTTTGTGCCTGGGTTGCGTTTGCATTGGTACGAGGGCACAGGATTCACAGGCAATGAAGCAATCCACATCTCGCCCCACCGATCCCCATCAGGCGATGGAGAGAACGAGCTTTCAGTCAGGCAGTCCGTGGTCGCCAGGCGTTCAGATCCGCTCAGATGTTGTAATGTGCTATGGAGTCGGGCCAGATATCGCGGGCCGCATCGCTGGATGGAAGTCACAGGGCTACATTGCTCATGTGATGACCGGCGTCTCCTGGGGACAGTATCAGGACTACCTCTACGGCAGATTCGATGGCATCAACCATGTGGATGAAGCTCAGACGGATCGATTTGGTAACGTCGTCTCGCATGGAGGCGATGTCTACTACATGTGCCCGGGAGAGAACTTTGGTAAGTTCCTCTGTGTTGGCGTTCAGCGCGCCATCGATGCCGGCGCCGAAGCCATTCACCTGGAGGAACCGGAGTTCTGGGTTCGAAGTGGCTACAGCGCCGGGTTTAAACGTGAGTGGAAGAGCTATTACAATGAAGATTGGATTCCGCCTCATCAGTCACCAGATGCTCAGTATCGTGCCTCTCTGCTCAAATACTATCTGTATCGGCGGGCACTAAAGCAAGTCTTCGATTATGTGAAAGATTACAATCACAAAAGCGGTAAGCATATCCGCTGCTATGTGGCGACCCATAGCCTCATCAACTACGCATCCTGGCGCATCGTCAGCCCGGAATCGAGCCTGCTTCAGGTTGGCGCCGATGGCTTTATTGCGCAGATATGGACCGGCACGGCCAGAACCCCCAACGTTTACCAGGGTAAGGAGCAAAGCCGCACCTTTGAGTCTGCCTTCCTGGAGTACGGCGCGATGATGAACATTGTGCGCGCCTCCGGAAGCACCGTCTGGTTCCTCAACGATCCCATCGAAGACAATCCCGATTGGTCCTGGCGCAACTACCGAGCGAACTGGGAGAGCACGCTTACGGCGTCGCTACTTTGGCCCCAGGTGTGGAAGTATGAGGTGATGCCCTGGCCAGATCGAATCTTCTACGGCACTTATCCAGCGAAGGATGCCTCGGAGCGCAAGCCTGGTGAAGTTGTGCCCAAAGAGCCGATCCCTGCTGCCTATGGCACCGAATTGATGAGCGTGATCAATGCCCTGAACGACATGAAGCAGGATCAGGTTTCGTGGGACTGTGGCACGCGGGGGATTGGCGTCGTGGTTTCGGACACGATGATGTTTCAGCGTGGTGAAATGCAATCTTCCGATATTCATCTCGGGTCGTTTTATGGCCTGGCGCTGCCTCTTGTGAAACATGGCATGCCTGCGGAGCCCGTGCAGTTGGAAAATGCGCCTATAGCAGGGGCGCTAAAGGCGTACAAGGTGCTCTTGATGACCTACGAGGGCATGAAGCCGATGACGCCGCAGGTTCACGATGCCCTCGCAGCCTGGGTGCGTGAGGGAGGTGTGCTTGTTTTCTGTGGGGACGACTCGGATCGTTACAACAAGGTCCACTCGTGGTGGAACACGGCTCGCATGGCGTATAGTGCACCACGCGAGCACCTTTTTGAGCGTCTTGGCCTTGAGAAATCCGCCAAAGCGGGTGTCTACACGGTTGGTAAAGGTTCGGTTATCTATGATACTGAGTCACCTGCTGGCCTTACGTACAATCCCAGAGGAGCGGATCACATCCGAGCGCTTGCTCGGGACGCCTGCAAACTCGCGCACATCGCCTTTGTTGAGCGCAACTACCTGGAGCTGAGACGCGGTCCGTATATTGTCGCTGCTGGACTGGACGAGTCCGTTTCAGACGTCCCAAAGACGCTGCATGGCCGATTTATCAACCTTTTCGAGAGCAGCCTTCCTGTTTTGGATCAGGTAACGCTTTCGCCGGGCTCCCGCTATCTGCTGCTGGATATGGACAAGGTGAAGACCGCGACATCGCCTGTTCTTGCGGCAGCGGCAAAGGTGCTCGATGTGAAGCGCAGCGCCACCGGGCGGATCTCGTTCTATGCCGAGGGACCAAAGGGAATCGAGGCCACGGTGAGGCTAGCCCTGCCGCACGCTCCCAAATCAGTTATGGTCGACGGTGAGGCGGTCGCGGCTGAGGCCCAAAGCTGGGACGGGCAGAGCAAAACCCTGCTAATTCGATTCCCGAATTCAGCGTCCGGAAGAAGGATTGCAGTTCAGTAGAGAGAAAGGACAAAAAGAGAGGACTGCCGAACAAGGGTTCGAACCTTGGGCCTGCTGATCCAGAGTCAGCCGCTCTACCAACTGAGCTATTCGGCAATAACAGGATTATGGTACCAGAGGCCGAAGCAAAAATCAAGGGTGCGGTTGCGGCAAGGAGGCAGCGGCGTGCGGTACGCGAGCGGGCGCAGCTCTCCCAGTAGCAAATTGGCAGCGTCGCTCCTCTCGATTACCGCAGCATCGTAAACCGCGAATGAGATAAAGAGAATTGGGAATTGAGTATCGGCGGTCGAGCCCTACATGAAACACTGGTATAACGGCAATAACAGATTTGCTCTGAAAGATGTCGATGATCCTGGCGCCGCTGCTGCCCGGATAGAGCGACACGCTGAATTCTGTTATACATTGTGTTCTCAACTGTTTGGCCCTCCTAAGGACCCAAACGTGCAGTCCGTGCTGTTCCCTTCGGCGAAAGACTATTTCGGACCCGCGCCGCCCTGGGCTTATTTTCTGCAATACACTGCGCAAGGGACGGAAACACAGGCATGCGTGGGTATCGCAATGGTGACGTTTGACCGCGTGACCTATCGATGCCGGTCGAGATTGCTGAAGACGTGGGTTGACACAGCGTTGCTGTATACCTTCGCTTATTACGCAATGGAGCGTGCGGGCTGGCGCTATTCGGCTATTCAGAATCGCTGGGAAATACTTAGCCTCTTACGTGAACCTGTATCGATTTCGAATGTTGCCAACGTGCCATCGCGTCGCCGTTACCTGCACAGTCTCATTGCGCCGGTTCGTTATCCAGATCATTACGTGGAGGCGGCCATTGCGCTGGGCGCCGCTCTTCTCGCTATAGTGGACTGGGAATCACTCGCGGGCCTGCTGCTGCATGATTCAATCGAAGCCTGGATAGCAACTCTGCCAGGGACTGCGCGAGATTGTGTAAACGAGCTGCTTTGGCCACAGGTAAGGCCAATTGATGAACTCACTTCGACTGTTCCACCGGAATATTTCATCAGGTTAGCCACAGCATTTTCTTTTGTAAAGCGCGACACTGCCGCGACACAATTCTTTGAACTTGCGATACAGTCCGTGCCTGAGAGTTTCGAAAATCGACTGCTCCTTCTGAAACATCTGCTCCGTACAGAACAGGTCGACCTTGCGTCTCGGTTCGCTGAAGAATTCGAACGGATGCTGCCTGACAATTTGGACTTACAGGCTATACGTGGCGAAATTGCGCTGCAGACAGGTGACATCGCCCTAGCGCTGGAACACCTGATTCGTGCGACAAGTTCGGACGCCGCTGCCCCGACGGCGTTGTTGAAGCTGGGTGAAGCACTCGATCGATCCGGGAGAATTCAGGATGCGCTAGGCGCATTTGCGCGTGCGGAAACCACGGAAGACCTATTCATTGCGTCTGCAGCGAGATCCTGGATGGAGGCGCTAGAGCCCGGAATCTTGAAGACGCGAAGTTCTAGCGGACTTGGGTCTGGCATTCAATTGGCCTGAGAGATGCGCAATGGCTTGCTGTAAAAGCGGGGCGAATAGGTGCAGGCTCTTCCACAGGAGGTTAAGTTGAAACGTACTTTAGTGATCTCGATTTCTGTTGTTGTCGTCTTGCTCATTGGCTTTCGTGTCATGGTGGAGTTAGCATACGGGTATGCGTCGACGCATTTCGATCATCCGGAAATACGTGCGGATTTGCAGGAGATGAAAAGATTGCCTAACGACTACCGCCCATACCTCCAGTATGGCCAGGATCTGCTCAACGAGGGGCGGAACCAGGATGCCGAAAAGGCATTACGCAAATCGCTGGCCCTCAACCCATCGAGTACCTCAGCCAGATCCTTGCTAGTGAGGGCATTGTCCAAACAGGGCAAATCTGGTGAGGCCCTCAAGGTGCAAGTATCGGAAAAGTAAATTTTATGCACTGCCCGGCTTGAACGCGAGGTAGCCGTTGTTTAGGTTGAATGCGAAGACCAAGCTGTTAATTTCACCCTAAACGCAGATACTTTCGCCAACGCGGTAGCCACAACAGTCATCACGGCTAGCTATCAGTTTGCGACAAGGACTAAATGACTATTATGGAGCGCGATGAAGAACACATTACAGCTGAAACAGTAGAGACTTACACGTTGAGGGCAACAAGAATCGAGATTGTAAACAAGTACGGGGAACCTCGAATGAAGCTCTACGCTGCGGAGGACGGGACACCGGTTATCTCGCTTCTTGATAAGGATCAACGAAACAAGCTGCTTCTGACGCTTTCAGATGAAGACAATGGGTGGATCACCTGGCACAACGGCAACGGCGACCATCGGATTGTGGTTGGCCTGAAAGAAGACTCGGGTGAGCCAACAGTCATGCTATTCGACAACAATAATGTGAGCCGCCTTGCGATGTATATTGATAACTCGCTACCTCATGTCGCGTTTTTCGACCAAATTGATAAGGCTCGCCTGTCGGTTTTTGTCGAAGAAAACGGCCGCCCGTATATCATGTTCCATAACCGATCGGAGGAGGGCCAGGCGTTCGTCACGGTTCCAGAGGATGGATCAAACCGAATTGCGCTTGAAGGAAAGGGTGACGTGACGGTCACCATCCCACTTGACGAGGCAAGGGAGATCTAGGCACTGTAACCCAACGTCATCGATGGCAACGCCGAACTACCTTCTTAAGGAGGCCCGATGCAAATGTTTGGTACTCTGAAACTACAAATCGCGCTGACGAGATGCAGAAGACGGCTGCTCCGCCGTGTGCCAGGCAATGAGCTCACAGATACCTGGGCGTACTATATGCGCGGGCTGCTGAACCGGAGCAAGGCGATCGCTGGCGAACCGGTACACGCTGCATTAGGCACGCTTGGGTACTCGGAGTCGGTAGCCGTCGCTGCCAATTACGCCATTGCAAATCCATTCGCAGATGGATCTCTGCCGGATTATGACCCGAGACCGTCGGTCGCGGTGGCCGCAGATACCTCTAACCGAACCTGTTATTGCTCCTGCGTGCTCCTATCTGCGATTACGTTACGGTCAACAGTCAGGATGTGGAGCGACGGTAGGTCGTCTTATTTAATGTACGAGTATGGAAAGTTGCGCACGCTGGCGCTGCGACTGCCCTGCGAAGACGCGGCAGTTCTGGCAGGTTCGCTCATGAGAAGCATGTGTTTCGATCAGCAGCCGCCCGTCACCGAGGGCATCGTTAAGATGCGGATAATGGATACAGACTTCGACATTCCAGTGTCACTTCAAAACCGGAACGGGAGATTGGAGATTTTGATTGATGCCACCGCTGCTGGCGTTAAAGTGCATTCCGTTAGACAAGCACCAGACGAGGATACGGGACTAAAATCCGTTGTGGACGACGCTCGGCCGGTCGTCGAGCGATTCGCGGCCGCCTGGTTCTCTGCGGAATCTAAGTGAGACGCCATCGCCACATCCACTGTAGTCAACTTCGACGAAACAGGTATGTGTGTAGCCAAGAAATTTCACTGGGTGCACACGGCAGGCACGGACATCCACACGTACTACTTCAGTCACAATGAGCGCGGGCTGGAGGCGCTCAAGCACATCGGGATACTAAAAAATTATAGGTCACCGCCGTACACGACTGTCTGGTCTCCTATTTTAGCGACGACTTCGATTGGCGACATGGACTATGCAACGCGCATCTGCTTCGTGAACTGATCGGCAACTGGGAAGATACCCGCCAGACATGGATGCAACGCATGAGTTCGATGCTGCGCAGTCTCAAGCGCGCCAAGGAGGAGGCACAAGCAGCCGGACGAAATGACCTGAACCCTGATCTGATCCTGCGTTACCGGCGCGCATACAAGCGGATAGTAGCACGTGGACTTTTGAAAAACCCGGCGCCTGAGCGAACAGGTAAAAGTGGTCGCCCCGCCAACGGCAAAGTTCGCAGCCTACTACTTAGATTCGAACTGCACGAGGATGCGGTACTACCTTTCGCCACCGACTTCGCTGTTCGATTTGATAACAGCCTGGCCAAACGCGACCTGCGCATGGTGAAGCTGAAACAGACAATATCAGGTTGCTTCCGTACTGAAGAAGGTGCAAAAACCTTCTGCACGATCAGATGTTACGTTTCCACATCGCGCAAGGTAGGCATGGATGTCATGGACGTGCGAAGATCAGCATTTGAAGGTGATACAGTCTGGCCATCCCTCAGTCCCGAATGAGTTGCTCCTTGGATCAACACGCCTAAGTAGTAACCTGTCTTTACTGTTCAATTCTTTAGATCGTATTAAAAAATGTGGCTTATCCGGGCGACGTACCTGATCCTTTTGATCCAAAGCTTCCTGCGGCACTCCTGCCGCAGGGCGATTGTCAACAACTACTGTGGGCACATTGCCCTAAACCGGCGACATCAGGTTCAAGATTAGCAAAAATAACATCGGTATCATGATGGTCGCTTCCTGTTGAGCCAGGCCACCTGCCCAGTGGCTAACCCATTCGCTATAGATAGGGCAAGCCGCAGGCAGGAACACTGTTGATTCGGGAAATTGGTGGACTTTAATGCTCGCCGACTGCCTCGATTAGGATATAATTGTTTTTTCTATCTCGGACAATGGAGGTTGTTGGATGCAAACGGTACTCCTCGGGGTTGGGCTGGCTACAATGGCAGTCGGTTTCTTCGGTACGATTGCGCTCACCATCCGTTCCGTCAAACGGGGTGGCGGTGGTTCTATAAATGTGCCTAAATGGCCGATATTCTGTTTCGTTGTCGGCTTAGGTGCCATTGCATTTGCCCTGTCAATGTTACTACTCAGGGGGTGTGAAAGGCAATACTACAAGTTATGCTGGCTCGAAGGATGGTTGGACGGGCGTGCCTTCAAAAACTGAATTAAGTCCATCCATTACGTTTATGCATTGTTTCCGTAACGTGGAGATGTAGCCT
>CAIXIX010000535.1 GCA_903919615.1 uncultured Chthonomonas sp. | reverse complement strand
TGGGAGTAATCAGCAATGAAAATCCAAGACTTAAAAAGAAATCTTGCTGTCGCCGTTGAAACTCTGGTGGCAATAATTGTAACGGTAGTATTGGTAGCAGCTTGCGGCGGAGGTGGTGGTGGAAGTAGTAGTGTTTCGAGCGCATCTCAGTCGGTCAGTATTCCTGTGCTAGTGAGCGATGCAGCAAGCGAAGATTGGTCCACGATAGGCGTCAAGCTACTTTCCCTGACGCTCACCAAAAGTGACAATACTACGGTTGCGGTAACATTGTCGGCTACCCCAACTGCACTCAATCTAGCGCAACTGGACAATCTGGGCGAAATCATAAGTTCGGTGGCGCTGAATCCGGGCGATACCTATACTGGGGCGACGCTTACTTTAAGTGCTAATCCCGGTGATGTGACCCTCATTACCTCACCCGATCCTGAGGCTGGTTTCCCTGCTGTACCAGGTGTGCAGATTTCGTCTGCAGTAATTCAGATTCAAGGAGCTACAGGGGCAACCGGTAATAAAGTGGTAACCGTCCCGGTAACCTTCGCGGAGCCGCTCGTAGTACCAACCGCTGCAGCTGCGGCTAATGGCACACCTGCAGTTAACCTCGAAGTTGACTTGAATCACCCCGCCTTCATCGTCGCCCACGTACCGCCAAGTTCTGGGACAACCATTTGGTCAGTCAACTTTAACGGCCCGGTCAAGCATAAGCCTTCAGGCGACATAAGGCGCCTCGTTTTGCGCCACATGTATGGCACTGTTGCATCGGTTTCGTCTGACAATACCAGCCTGACATTTACCAAAGATATGCCACACGTCCCGATTGTCGTGCCCGAATCAGGAGTTGCAACAAACCAATCAATAACAGTCCTTGCTGACGGAACCAATGGCACACTGCTTTACGATATAGCAGCTAAAACAAAGTCAACTATCATGGACTTTTCAGCGGCAAGCAGCGTCATTTCGACTGGCAAATTTGTACGAGTGGCTGCACGTTACCAGCAGAATGGATCCCTTGTGGCCACTCGCATTTGGGTTGGACCTACTTTTAACAGTGTCTGGCTCAGCCCCGAAGGCCACGTTCTGCACGCCAATATTTCTGGCAACACTATCGTGGTTTCCAACGAACTCGGTCAACCTGTACCTATGACGATTAATTCGTCCACTCAGTTCTTCTTCCGCCAACCGGAAAATGCGCTGGCCGACGTGACACCGATCAGTAGTAATGATGGTTTAGCTTTCTTCCATGCTGGAAATATTGTTCGCGGATTCAAGGTGCACGCGCAGGCTGATGTTACTACTTCGCCGATGACAGCCACGACAATAGATATAGAAACCGCTGTCTACCAGGGCAAGATTACCAGTAGCGCATCTGGTGTCGGCTTCACCAAAACGTTCAACACCCCCACAGACAATTACACGGGTCCTTCGACAGGTGTGATGAGCTATATCAGTTCCCTGTCAGCCAACGGAAGTGACCCTATAAGCGGTTCAGCCATTACCGGTTTCAAGTACTGGAATTTTGCTTATCCGACCATTGTGGACAGCGGTTCGACGGCAATCAGTGACTTTGTAAATGCAACTGGAGGCAATGTAAGCTTTGGCAGTACAGCAGCCTATACCTTTAATGCACACGGAGCGACCTATGCTCGCTGGGGCGATCCAGCGGATCCAACAGGCTGGACAGTTCCATTGATGGTGGTGGAGCAGACCAATACGCCCAAGGGAACTGCATCATCACTTAGCCCACCTTCGGCTGGTATTTCGACTTTTACCATGACAATTCCGGGTGGAAGCCAGGCTGTAACAGTTGACGTGGACAGCAACAGCGGTCAACCGTCTCTGGTTTATCTAGTGAGCCGCACCGGAGATGTCGTGACTGTTACGCCGCTCGACATCACCGTTGCTGCCAACTTAGCTACGCTGACTGGAGACCTCGCAGCCGGTACGGCGAAGGTGCAAGTCTCCGCTGTGCCTCAAGTTGATCATTCTCTGAAAGCCTATGTATTAACGGTATATACGGGAACGTTGCCAATCAACTAGGGCATACGGAAACTCAAGGTTTAACCAGATGGCACCCGATGTGGTGCCATCTTTTTATCGAGCCCAAAGTCATAAAGTACTAGCATCAAATAATCCTGACACAAGCATTTGGTAATTTTACATACCCTATTGATGCGATTGATCTTTCAGGTCAAAGTCGCAAAGGTCAAAGTCTGCCAAGGGTTACGTGGCGTCCAAGAGCAAAATGAGTAAGATACGTCCGGTGTAGTTTACATAGCCGCCATACAAAACTGCGGTGGCTGAACAAGCAATATCGGC
>CAIXIX010000534.1 GCA_903919615.1 uncultured Chthonomonas sp. | reverse complement strand
TTGCTCGTCGCGGGAATAGACCGGAAATATGGTGGATTTTCTGGCAGCCCGAAGTTTGTACAGGCTCCTCGGCTGAATTTCCTGCTCGATGCGTATTTAAGTGGCGGACACACGGAACTGACACAACCGCTAACCGAGACCTTGGATAAGATTGATCATAGCGCACTGCGAGACCAAATTGGCGGGGGATTTCACCGCTACTGCGCAGATGATGCCTGGCGCATCCCGCATTTTGAGAAGATGCTCTATGACCAGGCGGAGCTCGGAGAACTCTACCTGCGCGCAGGCAAGGCGCTTCAGCGCGACGACTTCACACAATCCGGGCGAGCTGCGCTCGGATTTGCGCTTAAAGAGATGCGATCAGCGACTAATGGGGCGTTCTATTCCTCTTTGGATGCAGACAGCAACGGTGACGAAGGCGCCTTTTATCTTTGGACCAGAGATGAGATGCAGGCCTGCCTTCAGCCGACAACTGCCGATGAGACATGCACCGCACTAGGGGTTACTGCACAAGGGAACTACCGCGACGGACTAAATGCGCTTTGCCTGGTTCCAACCGGAATAACGGCACGCGCGTCGCTGCCTGCTGGCGCGATTCAAAAGCTAGCAAACATTCGAGAACGACGGCCGCATCCCGCCGCAGACACGAAAGTCGTGGCTGGAACGAACGGCTTAATGATTGCCGCTCTTGCGCGCAGTTATAAGCTTACTGGCAACGCGGACTACCTAAATGCGGCGCTTACTGCAGCGACCTGGATAACTACGAATATGATCGATCCTTCTGAAAATCTAATGCATGAAGCGGACGGGGCGAGGATTGGAACAATTAAGGGCTTTCTCGATGATTATGTATATTTGGGAGAGGGTCTTCTGGAGTTGTACCGAGCTACTGGTGATGTCAAGTGGCTACAGCATTCGTCAAAACTGATTTCGAATATGTCTCAGACTTTTTGGGTTCCGGAACGAGAAGCGTTTAAGGCAGCCGCGACAGAGGACTTCGACCCGATTTCGCCCTCATTTACTGTGATAGACTCCGAGATACCTTCCGCGAATGCAATGGCAGTAAAAGACATTTACATGCTTACAGGTTTGCTCCGCGATGCACACGTTTCGGCTACTTCAGCAAGCCTGGATCTAAGCAGTATCGCGAGAAAGACTCTAGGTTCTTTCTCGTGGCAGCTCGCTCAATCTCCAGAATCGTGCACAAGCATGATTGTAGCAGCCAGGCTGCAGCATTAGTGAGCATTAGTGATTATAGCTGAAGGCAGATTTTTCGAGGAACTGCAGATGACACGTTACGGGCACATGGAGGGCGGAAGCGGTGTCCATAACGAGAACAATGCTGCTTGTCCAACGATCTTTTTTTCGGTGTCGAAAATATTCCATACGTAAGCCTGCTGAATTCGGAACCGTTTGCCGGTGCTCGATATCCTTACACCTGCATAGTTATCGATGAAGCCGCGGGTCCGCACCTGATTCATCAATCGTTCTCGTTCCTCGCGCAGATCTGGTTCAGCTGACATCCGCGAAGGCAGGCTCGTGAACTGCTCCCAGTTCATTTCAAATAGTTCAAGAGCGGAATTGTTAGCGTAGTTGAAGATGGGATCTGTTTCCGTATTGTGCGATACCAACACAAAGGGCGCATGAAATACGAGTTCGGCAAAGTCGGCCGCATCGATGTCGATACCCGGCAACAACTCAATACCTGTGAGGCTAACCAGGCTGCTAGCCATGTGGCGTACATGGTCTTGCAAGAAACAGTTGTCCATGGCGGGTAGTGCAAACTGCACGGTAGCCTCTTTCATTTCGGGGCTGTATTGCAACATGTTTCGGCTCTATTCATCACCCGGATGGGCGCAGGATGCTCGATTGTGGCGCCCATTCGGCTTGACATAATAGGCTGTTTGCGCTTACAATACGCTCACGAAACATTTGCCTGCGTCTGTAGCTCAGTGGATAGAGCATCAGTCTTCGGAACTGAGGGCCGGGGGTTCGAATCCCTCCAGGCGCATTCCCTTCTTAATTATTTCGGGTTTGTGTGTTTGATTCTTCGCATCGTCTACCTCGTGTCGAGCCTCAAGCTCGTGCTGACACCAATTTTGTATCTGTACTCAGAAGCCTGTCGTTATTCTTTTGGTGGTCTATCGGTTTCCCCATTGGGATGCCCCCCGTTCCAGTTGTAGATTCCGGCTCCTATCCTGCCGTACAACCTATCATGCAATCCATCATGACTTGTGTAGTGTGCAACGTTAAGGAGTACGCCATGCCCATCTGCAGCGACAACGGCCATCTGCCCGTTGTGTGTCGAAGGGTAGGGGAAGTAGGTTCCCAATTGATCCGTGGTATCGCCATACGCCAGGTAGGCGACCGTACGGCCAGGTTGGAAACGTCTGGCAACTCTCGACATACGTCCGCCTTCCACAAATAGTACGGTCTGATCGGCAAGTTCAATATTGTCGAGGGGAAAGGGCCCAGCCCCAAATTGGTTCCACAGTCTGCTGTTTATGGAGAAGGAGCTATCCACCGGGAAATCACGAAACGGATCTCTCAAGCTAGATCTGAACGGCAGAACTGGATTGGAGGGATTACTGAATGATGAATCTGGACTAACGTATTGCCTCAGTAAGAGTGGCCACGTCTCGTAAACTCTATTTGCAACTTCGTAAGGCGGTGGTGGAGTGCGCGCGTCCCAATCTTGAGCATATAGCAGACAGCCCTGCCCGACACGCCGGATATTGGACAGGGCGACGGCCTGTTCCTCGGCAATGTGCTGCCACCGGAAAATGCCAGGCAGCAAGCCACCGGCTCCTATCACCACGATCGTTGCGATTGCCAAACTGAGCTTCTTTTGGCGAAACATCCTTTGCCAGAACGGGATCTCCCCGTCGTACTTTGGTGTCAGTGGCTCCACGCGTAACGCTCCAGTCTATCCGCGCCAATAAGTAAAGGGATGGCTGCGAATGCTGTGGTCGTGATGAGCATCAACCCGCACGTCAACGCGATTAATAGCGAATGATTGAAGGTGGAAACTTGAAGCTGAATCATATAAGCTGCGACCCCCTCCAATCCTATCGCAACACAATAGGCGGTCGAGCCAATAAACCCAAGTACAAGCGCCCATGCGCTTACGCGCAGCGCGGGATTTTCATATATGAACCTTGGAAACGCCGCAGAAATGCCAACTCCCATGCTGCAACTGCCAAACGATAGCATGATTACCGCGACCACAGATACTGCAGTTGTAGTAAAGTCAATCTGATAGATTACGGCTGATAAAAGTACCAGAAACACGGAAATCACAGCCGAGACTGACGATGTCCACAACAGCTTCGCGGCGAGCACAGTCTGGATTCTAGTTGGAGAACATTTAGATAGCCAGTAACCGCGAGACTCGAGGCCGATTGATGTGAGCGATAAGATACTCGTTTGCATATACAGGATTATACCGACCATAACCAGGGCCAGCGGGCCAGCTAGCTCCCGAACGGATCTATCCGCAGCCGTGAGTACCATAGGCACAAGATAGAGCATCATCGGCATTGCGGTTTGGGATACGAGGATTGTGTCCCGGGATGCGAGCCGTGTATCCTTTCGCATTATCGCTAGAACCGGCGAGGCAGGACGCTGATCTGGAGGTCGGGACTTGCCTTCAGCGCTAGGTGGTGTGTCTGATCCAGTGTCGTCCGTTAGTGATGCCGGAGTCAGCAGCTTACAGCCAACCAGGATGCATACAGCAAACAGGGCAGCCGCCGCACCCGAGATGCGCGCTGCTGCCAGTAAAGCGGCATGAAAGTTATGTTGGCCAAGGCTCAGGTAAAACTCTGCAAACCATCGTGCAGGTGATGGGATGACGCCGGGGCTTGTCGAGGCTGATTTGATGTGAGCTGCCACGACCTCGCGGAGATCGGAAGCGCCGTTACGCGCGGCGCCTAGTCGGGCTAGAATCGAGATTCCGACGATAGCGCCGGTTATCGCGTTGATCGCGGCAATGGCAGACTTAAGCCGGTGAACACCTAGCAAGCGGAGCAGCGCCAGCAGTCCAAGGGCTGTTGTGAGAACTGGCAAAAGCGCAAAAATGAACACTGTGAATGGTAATGTGATCAGTCCAAGCGGTCCCGAGCCAGAGACAGAGGCGCACGCAGCCAGCGCTGGAATTCCCAGTATTGCGAACTGGAGCGAGCCTGTAACGGTCGCCTCAATGAGTCGGGCTGCAACTAGCGATCTGGGTGGAACTGGGGATGCGTAGAGCAGCAGGTAATCTTGCGATTGGAACAGCGTATAGGCAACGAACGGCACCGAGCCAGCAAATAGGAACATAAAGAGGTATGTTAGGATCTGGTCGATCACCTGTGCTGCGAGACCAAGCTGAACGGCAACGACGATTACAGCTCTGAAAACGAAATAGAGCGCAAGAAACATGACCACGCTAGCCAGGGTCATACTCCATGCAAACACGGGTCTGGTTCGCAGCGCATCGAGCGCGGCATTGCGAATACTCAGAATTCTCACACGCATCAGAAGAGTGAACATCGTTTCCCTGACGAACCTGTTTGATCGGATCGAAAAAAGAATTTTTTCGACCGTGCAACTATCAACGCGACAGCGCTGTCAGTAATTATACGGCACTGGCGCAACGACTTGAGCGCGCAGTGCGAAGACTGGATTCGGGCACGAGACAATGCTGCTTCTACCCACAGACGAACAGATGGTTGAGCAGGCGCTGGCTGGCGACACCGACGGGTTTAAGACTCTGGTGGAGCGTCACTATGCTGGCGTGTATCGTGTCGCCCGGAGCATCCTGAAACGGTCGGAAGATGCGGAGGATGCAACCCAGGAGATCTTTGTACGTGCCTATCAGGCTCTGCCGCAGTATTCTGGTCGTGGCGCCTTTGGCGCCTGGCTGCGCAGATTGACCGTAAACCACTGCATTAATAGGGTCCAGGGCGCATCGGCACGCCGGGCTTCGCTCTGTTGTTCCCTTGATCTCATGACAGATTCTCTGGCCGCTTCATCTGAAGCAGATCCAGAGGAAACGCTCATACGATCGGAGGAACGAGATCGAATTCGCTTCGAGATTAATCAGTTACCGGCATCGCAGCGAGCGGCATTGGGCTTACGAATAATTGACGGACTTACCTATGAGGAGATTGCCTCGATCATGGACGTTCCGGTCAATAGCGTAAGGTCCTGGCTGCACCGCGGACGCGCGAGGCTGAAGTGCGCACTTGAGAGTGAGGGAGTGAACGCATGAAATCCGTTTTCAGTAATCGTGCAGCATCAGTGACGGCATCCCGAGATACCGACGGCCCTAGCCCGCGATATCTTTCCGAATGCAGCGATCTCCCTTCCTCGCCATCTAGAGATCCACTTGGCTCGGATCCGCGGCGCTGCTCCGCACTTGATGGTATGGACCTGAATCCGGATGGCGATGTCCTGTTCCAGTATCATGATGGCACCCTGAATTCGAACGCAGCACAGGTAGTTAAGCAGCACGTCCATAATTGCAAGCGATGCGCTTCGTTTGTAGATGAAATAAACGAGACCGAAACTATACTCAGGCGAGAGTGGGTGGATGAAACACCTCTCTCGCCTGATTTCATTAAAAGTGCAACAGATCGGATTTTGGAGGCGATACGCCTCTCGACTCCACATTAGGAACCCCTACAAGCTATTACACCTCACCGTATTTTTCAACGTTAGCCCAGCATGTCCATAGCCTCGGCAAATACTTCTTTGGCTGATATAGCAGCCATACAGGCTTGGTTCTGAGTGCAATGATACTTGGTACACTTTGGGCACCCTTCTACTTTGCGGATAATACGATTTCCCGGCGCGTAGTCCGGACCACTTTCGGATGGCACAGCTGGTCCAAAAAGCACTAGAACGGGCGTCTTCATTGCTACTGCGAGATGCATTGGTCCCGTATCGCCTGTGATAACCAGCTTGCATCTGGTATACATGGCAGCTAGCTGCATCAGGCTAAGACGCCCCGTTAGCTCAATGTATTTCGCATTCGTCTGCCGGTCAATTTCCCTCACAATGTCACGATCCTGTGGTCCACCGAGAAGAACTACCCGGAGTGCTGTTGCGGGTACTAACTGGTTAATCAATTCTGCAAACCGCTCAGGTAACCATCGATTGGAAGGAGCCGATGCACCAGGATTTAGTGCGATAAACTGCTCACCTTCGCACCCCCCAAGTTCCGCCAGAAGTTCGTCGAGAGAGTTGAAATCGGCTTGTGATGGGAATACTTCGGTGCTCTTATCCGATATATCTGCCCCAAACAGTGCGGCGACATTACAGAAATTATCAACCATCTCGTGTATGGAAGTGTCGAACGGAACGGCGGTGTGATAGAGAAAGGCCCAGCGCTTCTTACGAATAATCCCTGCTCGAAACTTGCAACCTCCAAGCCAGAGCATCAAAGGACCTGCGGTGCAGTTATCCAGCACAATACCGATATCGAAATTGTGTCTTCGAAACGCTTGAATGGCCTTTAACTTACCTGTCGCACCCTGATGATCAGCGCGAACAATTAGTTCGTCGATGTTAGGGTTGTTCTGAAGTGCGCCAACAGCCCTCTCGCCGACCTCCACGCAGATCTGAGCATTGGGAAACCGCATACGCAAGCTACGGATTGCAGATGTACTACAGATAATGTCGCCTATGTGTTCTCGAAGCAGGATGAGCATACATTGGGGATTAGCTGGCACACAGACGTGCTCCGATGTTAGGCTGTTCAACTGTTGGGTGGATCTATTGGTCATCGCGAATTGTCTGCCAAAAGCCTTTATGGTTCACATGTGTTAAGTATCGGTAAATAATACCCCGATGATAGCGCGTCAAAAGTAGCGAAACAAAAGGTTTCGTACCCGATCTTCTTTATTACGTTGTGATACCTCCTCACTACTATAAACACAGGAGCCATATTATGCGTGTTTATTTATCAATAATGATGTTCCTTTGAGTCATACTGGACTTAAGTCGAAACAACTGCTATACTGTAATCCCGCAGTGGCACGCTTCAAAAGAGTGCTCGTCACTCTGAAGCTTCCAATGTCTGTTCGCGCTCTGAGAAAACTCCGGCGTATCATCGCCTTCGGGAGGATAGGAATGCCTCTCTATAGTGCAAACCGATTCAAAGTCGCCTGCAACCTTTTGTTGTTAACCTCGTTATTCTCGGCTGCAAAGTCTGCGAGCGCAGATCCGCTAGCTCGAGTTCACCTTTTTGTCTCGGGTAAAGAGCTAAGGGCGTCGACGCCTGCTATGTCCGATGGCGCAGAGGTGTGGGCCCCGCTCGATATCCTCGCGACAGTTGACGCTGACGGACAGATTGCAACTCACGGCGATACCATCTATGTAACCGAGAAGGCAACAGGGCGGAAGCTTGAAATCGCGATGGCACGCGTTGGCGGCGCCCAGATGATTGCCCTCTCTGACCTTTCGCATGTAGTTGACGGTGCGGTGGTGCGAATGAAGCAGACGGCTTCTGACCATCAACCCTCCTACGCTTTCGCTGCAAGATTGCGATCCGTCGACGTAGATAAAACGGGTGTTCGAGTGTCAACGAGCTTCGCAGCCGTCCCGGTTGTTCACGAAGTAAAAAGCGATATTGGTAAAGAGACGTGCATCGATCTGTCGTGTACTGTTGTCGACGCAGCACGAATCAATGTCCGAGACGCGGTGGCAGTCGCATCGCAGCTAGATCCGTCAACCGTTCGCATTACACTCAAGCTTCATGATGGCCAGGAGGTTCGCAACAGTGATAGCTCGCACACAGGCTACGTCGCATTGTTGGCGCAGCGCCGTGCAGAACAAGATGTCACTGCCGCAAAGGTTTTACCGCAATCCACCTCTGCCAATTCAGGCCACGTAGCTCCCGACACAAAAGCACATAGTAACGACCCGCGTGTATCGCAGCAAGTTATTGCCGCGACCCCTTCAATCGGCGCAGCCGCGACAAAAACAGCCATTCCCGTCAAATCGGCCTCAGCGCAGCAGCCTGTAAACCAGGAAATCTCTTCAACATCAACCGCGATACGAAACCAATTGCCTGCGTCTTTGGTATTACCAGGTAACAGCCAGCAACCGGTGGTTGCGAGCGCGCCACTACCAACGTCGGCAGCAAAGATCGTTAAGATTACATCCTTGTCATTCTTAACGGACAGTCAGTCTCATGCTCGTGTTGAGATGTCTCTGTCGTGTAATGGGCCGAGTACGGCACCGCCTGTTAAGCCTACGGTTGCCTACGCGCCGGACGGCGCTTCCATGGAACTGATAGTTCCTGGAGCGGTCTTGAAGCTTGCGCCAAATGATAATGGTGTTCGAGAGGTGAATCATCCTTTCATCACACGTATCGAGGGTACAACAGAGCAGCAGGGAAATGCACCGGCAAAGATTAAGATCGAAACCGCCAGAATTCTCGGATATTCTCTAAATGTTACCGGTGACAAAATCACTCTTGATATACGTGTCCCACGCAGTGCGTCTGGCGCGTTAGCAGATAAGCTGATCGTCGTCGATGCTGGACACGGCGGATCGGCCGCAGGCGCCAGTGGAAGGTCGAATGGCTCCGTAGTATATGAGAAGAACGTCACACTTCAGATTGCCACCAGACTGAGATCCGCCCTTGAACAGTGTGGCGCACGTGTTGTGATGACACGCGAAAGCGACGCCGACGTCGCGTTGCAGGACAGACCGAAACTGGCAAATACGATAGGCGCCGATTTGTTCATTAGCATCCACAACGATTCGACCTTGAGAAATCGTGTTGCGTCTGGAACAACAACGTATTACCATGCTGCAGATTCGAGCAGCCGGGCTCTCGCGGAGTGTGTTCAGAACGCCGTCCATGGAGTTTCCGGCATTCCGGGTAAGGGCGCTCTTTCCGATAACGTTCTATACGCATCGGGGCTTGCAGTTCTGAGGGGAAGCACAATGCCGGCCGTGTTATGCGAAGTGGCCTATATCAATAACGTATCGGATTGTGCACATCTTACCGATCCCGCCTTTCAGCAGCGCGTTGCGCAGGCAATGTGCGATGGTCTGCGTGCCTACGTTGAAGGAGGGCCTCACACTTCGCCAGCTGGCTTGCGGCCGGGTATAGATTCAGTGCCGCAGCCGGCATCTGTGCTGGATGGGCCAGGTTCATCTACAAGGTAGGTGCCGCATCGCACCTATTGGCACTGCATTGTCGGAGTTGAAGTAAC
>CAIXIX010000533.1 GCA_903919615.1 uncultured Chthonomonas sp. | reverse complement strand
CGTAACGCTTCCATTAAAATCCCCACCTGTTTATCTGTAACCAAGAGTGCCTGCCGAAATGATTCGACAGCAGGCAATCGATACGGTGATATTGGGGAATTTTAATTGTCGTCGGTGGGGAGTTTTAATTGTCGTTCATCAACGCAGAGAACAATCCAGTAACCCGGGTGGATCCGACTGGCTTGGCGTCCTGGATTGTCGTTGGCCGATGGTGGGTCAAGTATGACCACGCATACATTCAGTTTAATAATGGATTCAAGTGCAACGGTTCAAGTAGCTTTGGATTCTGGCCAAACACAGGCGGAAACGTTAAGTGTGGATCTGGCTCCGGTTCGGGTTCGGGGAGTGCGGGATCAAGCTCAAATTCTTCTTCCGGCAGCTCTGCGGGCTCGAGCGGTAGCACCGCATCTGGGCCAGGGACCATCCAGTATCCAGATCCGCACGAAGGCGATGGTTCCGCTGAAAAGACCAATAACAGTCCCGGGTTCGATGCTGCGCCATGCGCCTGCATTCAACAATCCCTTAAGCATCCCCCAGGCTATTGCTTTGGCAAATATGTGTGTGGAAGCTGGGTTGCCTCTATGTGGGATTGTGCAAACGCAGCTATAGCGATGAAAGGGCCCAATGCCCGATGAGCAAGACGGAGTTGCTTGCCGCTTGCAATCGGTTATATAGACCATTGGCGCCGGGACCTTGGAATGAGACCTAGGGGTCGGTTTACGAGAAGAGTCAAGATCATGTCAGCCATCTTGGGCGCAACCAGTTTGTGTTTGCTGGGTGTCCTTACAATATTTCGGCGTACGTCCGCGAAAGTCGATGAGAATGTGTTATGGTCTGGATACGAGGGAGTGTACTATTCTCATGAAGGACGCAAAGCGGGACTACTTATATGCAAGTCGACGGACAAACGTGGTCAGACCATATACCGGCCGGCGTGCTGTGTGACCGCCGTCGGTGTCTGTTATTGGTCACCGAGGGATTTGAGCTTTTGCCTGTTAGTTGACAACAAATATCGCAAATGGATGGCCGTACCACTAGGGAAAGGCGAGGTTGTCGGCGACATTCGGCCGTGCAAGGCCGGATTCCTAATTAATCTCTTGAATTCCAGCGGCAGCCCTACAGGTGTAATTGAGCTTGATTCGAAAAGCTACAAACTCTCCAGAATTGAGAACATTTTGGTAGCGCGATCAGCGGAGGACTCTAGCAGCTACATCGGTATGCAACCATCGCGGAAGTTGGTAATTGTGAATAATGGGTCCACACAGTCGGTAGTAGGGTCTTTCCCTAACGGATGCCGCTGGGACGCCGATCCTCATACTAAGTACCTGTGTTACACCGATAAGAAAAGGGTCTTTATAATACACGATGGTACGTTAGTGTCAGCAACGGTCCCGGCACTTACATCCATACAAGATATCTCGATGGTGTCACAGTTCGGCCAGGTGTGGGTGTCGGTAAACAAAGCATTCTCCCTTGGTTCTATGATAGTCGCGTTCGACTATGATGGACACTACTTGGGAACCGTCGCCTACGATCGATTTCCTATACACGCCCCATTCACATCGGTTTCCGACCCGGACATCAGGAGGCTCACCACCGAAAATCTCCAATGAGTTCGGCCGCTGTAGATGAATAATTCGCTCTATATTATGGGTGAAACCGTTTGGGTAACTTTAACCAGCGCTCAGCGAAGTATTCGTGTCATTTTGATATGAGGGAGCGTGAGGCATTGCGGACATTTAATGACTACACAGTGGTATACCTAGCCTTAATGGTTTATGAGGTGCAGTCGCACCAAGCAGCGGACCGAAACATCGTGATCGCCGTGAATAATTCAGGCAAGGCGAGAACACATAACTTGAATGATTGAGGCCGTTTCCACCGGTCCACCCGGCCTTGCCATGCACCAGCAACACGGCGAGCTGGAGGCATGCAGATCCGTCGCCAGGCGGACCGCCCGTGTTTCCGTGGCTGGACACAAACCGGGGTTACATGGCGGGACTCACGCGATCAATATCACTGTTCGACCTTACCGCAGATCTGCAGCAAGTGCTCACAGAAAATAGGGTACTGAGCCGATTGTCCCCCAACGATGACGTGCTCAGTCAACATAATTCATCGAGTACGCTCCTAACAAACTGTTGGTGGTTTACCTCTGTCGTTGGCGTCACACCGCGGGGGCTGCCTTCGCCCCCCGCGCTTGGAGGAATGAAATGAACCGTACGAGGTTGTTTCTAACACAGGCAATTCTTGCCATGTTGTTGCTCACTGGTCAGGCGAAGTCCAGTCAGGAACGCAGGACTCCGCTCGTCATGTTGACCTGTGAAGTACCGTTTTCTTCAGAGCATGGTTGGAACCTTACCGTTAACGAAGACGGTTCAGCAAAGCTGGTAATCTTTGTGCATCCCAAGCCCGTGACTCGCACCTTTACCGTCCCTGCTACTGTCATTTCAACTTTTCGAGCTGAAATTGTAAGGCAGAGGTTCTTTGATCTCCGCACTGAGTATGGCGAACGGGTTCCAGATGGAGAAGTCCGCGTGCTCAAGATTCACGTCGGCAAGCATGATAGGGTCGTCAAGCTGTTTCATCTGAACCAGACAACCCATGATCTGCCTGAGATTAAGCGAGCATTGCGATTGTGGATTCTCGCACGTTCCTGGTTCAATGATCCTGGCGCAGCGGACTCGCGAAAGTACGATAGACGGATACTCGACACATCAGACATCCGCGGAGAGCTGCGGCAACCGAACAGACTTTTCGCGGCTCAATGGCGACGCTTTAGCGGTGTACCTACAATGCTGCTGCTGTCCTGAGCAGCTAAGCGTCACCAATATGGCAGCGGCTCCTGCACTGATCCCTGCGATACACGGAGTCAGTGCTTGTGTAAAGCGTTGGGGGACATAAGATGGCCGATCGAACGCTGTATCAATCAAACAATGGGAAGTTGGCAGGCGTAGTCATCGTGAGTTGCATTGTGATCCTGATCGCATCCATCATGTTCTCAATTATTGCAATCAAGCGAGGCGACAAGGTGGATGTTCTACCTGCCAAGGAATGTGGCTTCGGTACATCCGCTCTCGTTTTTAAGTCCGACGGAGTGGACGGAATGGGCCATAGTATCGCATATGGACGGCCCACTCGCTTAGGTCCGTTCAAGATAAGTGAGTTTTCACCCTTTGGTTCGTCTGTCATGGGTACATACGCCGGTAAGTAAGGTTGTCTTCGACAGGCCATCGCCTCGCGTGGTTTGGGTTTGAGCAACGACGTGCAGGGAGGAATCCGTACTCCTTCGGACATTCGCTTGTTATGCAAATGTGCGACATCTGCCAGGAGGTGTGTCCTTTCAATTCGGATCGCGGTGATACGCAAGATATGCCGCATACGCCCTATAACTTGGCGGATGCAAGCGATTCGCCGGCCGATACCAATATGTCCTATATGGCAAATATGGCTTATTCCGCCGCTCCCCACGGCGCTTTCCCAACAGCTGAACTAGCTTTTGAGCCGCGAAGGACTACGGTAAGTAGCAATGTCACAGATTTGCGATTTATGACGCAGGAAGAGTTCCGCCACAAGTTCAAAGGAAGTCCTGTGAAGAGGGCCAAGAGGCGCGGACTATTACGGAATGCAGCGACTGCGTTAGCCGCAAGGGATGATGTTGAAGCTATCGCCGCGCTCGAACATGCGATGAATGATCCTGAAGAGTTGGTTAGAAATGCAGCGGGATGGGCATTGGAGCAGATACGGGCAAGATGTCTGCGTGCTCGTGTAGGGGATTTCGTGTCTGAATAGCATGCTGTTCGCTAAAGATACTTCGTTTGCTACGTCATTTCTGGTCCGTCCATATTGAGGATCGTATCAATGGAAATCGCGAGGCATCGGTCAGGTATGTATACGACCTCGAACCCAAAGTTGCGTTCAACGAACCATCTCTCCGCCTCTTTATCAAGCGGTTCAATTGCAAGTAGCCTGACACTCGATATGTTTGAGTATTCCGCAACTTCGCGCATGATGAAGATTAGCAGGTCCGTGCCTACCCCTGTAGATTTGTACTTTAGATCGACAGCCAGGTATTCGAGCTTGATAACGCCTGCTAGAGATTTATTACTCTGATTATTCAGAAGTGAAATGATATCAGGAGCCAGAGTGAAGTAAGCAATTATCTCGAAGGACTCTGGATCACTGACCAGGACATAAGTGCTGCCCAACACGGAGTTAACGGCCTTATTAACAAGAAAGTCATTTAACGGTGGTTTTCCACAGTCAAATGACTTTCGATCATGGGACCTATTAAGCGGTACGATTGTATAAGCAGAAACCTTTAAACGGTCCAAATGCACGGTCCAAATGCTCCGCCACAAATCGCCTCAGTTAATATTGATTATTGTTGGCGTAACACGAAACACTACCGAGCGACGAACTTGAACTGTCGTGCTCGCGCCGCCGCCGCGCGTAGCTCGGGGGTCGCAGGCTTGGCAGCATTCACGAGGTTGCACACTGACGCCGCTTGCTCGTCCGTGACCCTAACCTTCTGGCTAGTGCCACCAGACACAGCGTGAGCAACTAAATTCGTGGATGTCTGGCTAGAATTCGATGGCCTGGTTTTAGTTGTTGACATCTGAGGCATCTCCTTTCAAGCACAGACGTACTGTGTAAATCCTCACATTATTCAATATCGGATCAGTCGAGTGATAAGTTCCGACAGTATATCACATCTTCTGGCCAAACAGCCACTGTTCGCTTGCCAGCACTTATTTTCGGCGGTGAAATCGACATTCATCTGCCAGACTTGTGTCGATTTTGTCTGTCTCTTGCTTCGCAAGAGACTCCGCGCCCACGCTCTCTCGCGCCACGCGCGGCGTTCACATTCGGTGAACTCCGTTCACCGAATGTGAACGCTGTGGATACGTGCACCTTTGTCGATATCAAGCCAGCTTGATATCGACAAAGGTGGGAACTTGGTAAAAACACATCGCCATTTGTCAACTTAATGCCAAGTCCTCCACTGCATCCTCATATAATCTCCTCGATTGACCTGACTTACCACTCGTCGCTTCGCAGCAATGTCAACACCCTCTTCGTCACCTTCTCATCGCTCGGGTCTTCACTCCCGATCTTCATCGCCAGATCGTAGTAATCAATTTTCCAGAAGAACCGATCTCCACCCATTTCAACAGCGCCGAAATCGTGTTCGCCATACGGATCGTTGTCTTCGGAGAATGTGTTGAATTCCATCACACGCCTGGCTAACGCAAGCTGCTTGTCTTGTGGCAACGCTGCGACACCTTGAGTAATAATAAATCTTCCAGATCAGCGATGTACTGGTTTATACGATGTCTCAGGTTCGCAATTGCAGGAAAACGCCCGACGGCTGGTCAAATGGCAAGGACGCGATCCTTCAATTCCGTGCTTGATGCCGATTAGTTATTCTTGACCGAGCCAGGCTCTTTTATATTAGATTACCGAGAAAACATGTCCAACCAAAACCTCTCCGCCTTCATTTGGTCCGTAGCAGATTTGCTGCGCGGCGACTTCAAACAGTCCGACTATGGCAAGGTCATTTTGCCCTTTACCATCCTTCGTAGGCTGGATTGCACGCTGGAAGCCACGAAAGCCGCAGCGCTCGAAGAGCACGATAAGCGCACAGCGCAGGGACTGGATTCATCGCAGTTTCTCCCCCGTATCACGGGATACAGCTTTTATAACATCGCCAGACTAGACCTGAATAAGCTACTTGCAGATCCGAATAACATCAAGCAGAACTTGCTTGGCTACATCGCTGGCTTCTCCCCCAATGTGGCAGATATCTTTGAGAAGTTTGAATTTCAGAGCCAGATTGACAGGCTATCAACTGCTAATCTGGTCTATCTGGTAACACAGAAGTTTGCTGAGGCAAACCTGCATCCCGATGAAGTCTCTAATGCCGACATGGGGCAGATATTTGAAGAGCTGATCAGGCGATTTGCCGAACTCTCGAATGAGACTGCTGGAGAGCACTTTACCCCTCGCGAAGTCATCAGACTCATGGTGAACCTCCTGTTCCTGGAGGATAGCGAAGCGCTTACCAGGCCAGGCACTATTCGAACTCTTAACGATCCCACCGCTGGCACAGGCGGCATGCTATCGATAGCAACAGAACACCTCAAGGCGATGAACCCGCAGGCACAGCTGGTGGTTTCTGGACAGGAGCTTAACCCAGAATCCTATGCAATCTGTAAGGGTGATATGCTGATCAAGGGGCAGGATGTCTCGAAGATTATCTTCGGTAATACGTTAAGCGACGATGGACATGTAGGGGCAAAATTCGATTACGGCATCAGCAATCCACCTTTTGGTGTGGAATGGAAGAAGGTACAGACCGCAGTAGAGGCCGAAAACAAGAAACAGGGCTTCAACGGAAGATTCGGGCCAGGGCTGCCAAGAGTTAGCGATGGCAGCCTGCTCTTTCTGCTCCATCTGATATCGAAGATGCAACCGACCCGCAATGTGAATGGCGTGACCGAAGGCGGCGGAAGAGTTGCCATTGTTTTGAATGGCTCTCCTCTCTTTACAGGTGGCGCTGGTTCTGGCGAGAGTGATATCCGAAAGTGGGTTATCGAAAACGATCTGCTCGAAGCCATCATCGCGCTGCCAACGGACATGTTTTATAACACAGGTATCTCCACCTATATCTGGGTGCTGTGCAACCACAAATCCAGAGAGCGTAGGGGCAAGATTCAGCTTATCAATGCGGTCGACTTCTACCAGAAGATGCGCAAATCACTGGGTTCGAAACGCAAAGAGCTTGGCGAAGCAGATATCGACAGGATAACAAAGATCTATGGGGATTTCCAGGAGGGCGAACACTGCAAGATATTTGATAATCGCGATTTCGGTTACTCAACCATCACGGTAGAAAGACCGCTGCGCCTTTCGTTTACGCTTACTGAGGACCGCCTTGCGCTGCTGAAGGAAAACAGTGCTCTGGCAAAAATACCAGAACTTGACCAACTTGTTACGAACCTCCAATCGCTGCCTGCCGACAAGAAATGGCTATCGCGTGATGCCTTTGTTGCCAATTGTGGGGTAGCGCTGAAGGCGGCTGGAATATCGTTGACTGCGCCTCAGTGGAAAGCACTGATCAATGCTCTTGGCGAACAGGACGACGAGGCGGAGATCTGCCTGGATAGCAAGAAACGGCTCGAACCTAACGCCGATCTGCGCGATACCGAGAACGTACCGCTGAAGGAGGACATCCAGGCTTACTTTGAGCGGGAAGTTCTGCCGCATGTGCCAGATGCCTGGATAGACCATTCGAAAACGAAGGTTGGCTACGAGATTCCCTTCACCCGTCATTTTTATAGATTTGTTCCGCCACGGTCACTGGAAGAGATAGACCAGGACTTGAAGGCTGTAACATCGGAGATCCTGGAGCTTCTGCGGGAGG
>CAIXIX010000532.1 GCA_903919615.1 uncultured Chthonomonas sp. | reverse complement strand
TCGCACCGTTGACGGACATTTTGCCCGACAAAGTCGGATTCGACCGCCTCAAAGGACGTTTTTCGCTCTTGTTGCTGACAGGCTCTGTCTGTGCGCGTAGCGAATGGCGTCAATTTTCGGATTATTCCGCTTTCTTTGCGTCCCTTGCTTGCGTGACCACTGTAGTCTAACACTCAAACGTTACGTAACAGGTCGCCAGGTCAAACCGATTATCATCTTTCGGATCAAGGCAGCCTGAAGCCAGGAGCACACCAACAATGACAGAGTCATCCAAGAATTCACCATCCCTGAAGCGAATCCCGAAGCGCGGAAAGTTGGCCGGCACGGTCATTCACGATGCTGTAATCCCAGTCACCGTAGCAGGACAGAAGTACGTAAGCCCGGCGAGTCGACATAGCCAGACTTCTCACGCTCAAGCAAAGGCAAGGGGCCTGGCAGGCGGCCTCAATACTGAGCGAGCGCTCTATGAGGCGGATCGCACCGCAATTTCTGATGGTATCGCCCATGTCGCAGCGGTAAAGGTTCAGCAGGACCGCAACAAGGCAAAGTAAGCGTGCCATAGCTCGGCATTTGCAGATCTGCTGATTCTGCTTTCATGCAAACGATAAGCCTCACCTCGCGATGCAAGACATTGCGAAGTGAGGTTTATTGCATTTAGCCCGAATTCAAACTCCTGATTTGTTTATGCTAAACGCACAAATTGCACACCTGGTAGGAGATCTGCTAAATGTGCTTTAACCACTCCCCAGAGGTGATCTCGATGAAACTAAGAAGAATATTGGTTTTGTTCTGCACGTTCTGCGCCAGTGTGCCGTCGGTAGCCAATGCACAGTCCACGAGCAACGGACACCACATTGAGGCGACCAGCTTCGGTGCAAAAGGGGATGGGATCAAAGACGACACAACAGGCATCCAGGCCGCGCTTGATGCCGCATCTAAGACGGGCGGAGCAGTCGATCTTCCAGCCGGTAAATATCTCGTTCGAGGAAATTTGACTATTCCCGTCGGTGTATCTCTTAACGGCGTGGCAAAGTCCCCACAATACATTGAGCCCCTTATTGGAACGGTGATCCTGGCTACAGGCGGGCGAGACAAGGAAGATGCGCCGGCGCTATTTGAAATGGGCGACTCGTCTGCCGTTCAAGGAGTGACTGTTTTCTATCCGGATCAAAAGCCGGAGAACATCCATCCGTATAGTTGGACTTTTCACCTCAAAGGCGGAGATAACACGGTCGAGAACATTACGCTAATCAACAGCTACAACGGCATAAAGATCGGGCCTGAACCGAACGTTCGGCATCGGATCCGCAGCGTATACGGCTGCGTCCTAAGAAGAGGGCTGCTGCTGGACAACTGCTCGGATATCGGGCGAATTGAGAACATACAATGGCACTGCCACTGGTGGTCTAGCTCGCAGGTCGGCGGCAAGTGGGATCCCGTTTTCGAGTACATGTGGAAAAACTGCGAAGGGTACATATTCGCGCGAACGGATTGGGAGTACGTTACCAATACCTTCATATTTCCGACTGCGATTGGATATCACTTTGTTGAATCCAAGAGTGGTGCAATGAATGGACAGCTGATGATGAACGACAATTAAAACTCCCCACCGACGACAATTAAAATTCCCCAATATCACCGTATCGATTGCCTGCTGTCGAATCATTTCGGCAGGCACTCTTGGTTACAGATAAACAGGTGGGGATTTTAATGGAAGCGTTACG
>CAIXIX010000531.1 GCA_903919615.1 uncultured Chthonomonas sp. | reverse complement strand
GTAACTGGTCTTGAGATGTACTGCGGTACGTTGCTCAGTTATGACCCCGTGTACCTGGCCGAAGTTAAAGCGGCCCACGAGGATGCTGGTCTCGAGTGCCCGATGTACTGTGCATCGCCCGATTTCACTTCGCCTGATCCTGCCTATCGGGAAGCGGAGATGGAGAAAGAGCGCGTCAATATTGCCGCCGCCGGTGCGTTAGGCGCAAAATATTGCCGAGTTCTTTCCGGTCAGCGAAGACCCGAGGTTAGCCGCGAGCAAGGGGTTCAATGGGTTGTAGAGTGCATCACCGGTCTGCTCCCTTTTGCAGAAGAGCATGGCGTCGTCTTGATTATGGAGAACCATTTCAAGGATAACTATTGGAGCTATCCAGAGTTTGCTCAGAAGATGGACATCTACTGCGAAATAGTAGACAAAATCGAATCGCCCTGGTTTGGCGTAAATTACGATCCGAGCAATACTCTGCTTGCTAACGAAGACCCCTACGAGCTCTTAAGGCGTGTTGCGCACCGAGTTGTAACCATTCACGCGTCTGACCGAAGGCCAAAGCCTGGAGTGACGATTGGCCCTGAAGGCATTACGGACTACACTCAGCTGATACATGGGGAAGTTGGTACGGGAGTCATTGATTACGACACGATATTCTCGGTTTTGGGTTCCGCTGGATTTGACGGCTGGGTCTCGATCGAGGACGGGGTCAATGGAATTGAAGAGCTGCAGAGGTCGGCACGTTTTCTCTGCATGAAGATGGGGATAGAACTGAACTAGACATCTGGTTCGACAGGTAAAATTTGCGGCCGCCACACTTGGTAATCGAGTGCGGCGGCCTATTTTTTGTTTGTGTGTGACCAAATCACCGTGATAATCATCCAATATCTGTTACAACGCAATACCTACCGATGTGGAACGAAGAACGAAGTTCGACGGGAACGAGAATAGATAGGTTTGGACGGCTACTTGACCCTTAACGCAAGTATTGAAATATCTGCAGATGATATGCTGATCACTGCGGCCCGTAATCGCGAGGCATGGGCGCTTGAGGCGTTGTATCGCGCCTATTCTGCTCGCGTCCACGGGTTATGCTTTCGGATACTGGGCCGGACTGCGGACGCCGAAGACGCAATGCAATCTACATTTGTTCAGGCATTCAGGCAGATTCCAAGTTTCCGATCGGAATGCGATATAAAGACGTGGCTATACCGTATAGCATCCAATGAAGCGATGATGCTGCTTCGCCGGAGAGGCCGCACCGTTAGTGCTGAAGCATTCCCAGAGTTGTCTCAAGGCGCAGGTGAAGCTGCTGCTGCTGACAGCAGAATTCTTGTTCACGCGTCTCTGTCAAAACTTAACGAAGATCAGAGGCTCATTCTGATCCTTCACTACTGGGAAGAACTGAGTTGTGATGAAATCGCGGGTGTGCTGAGTGTTTCCGTGCCATGCGTAAAGATGCGATTATCGCGAGCGCGGACGGCTTTCAGGAAACATTTCGGGGAGGATCTGTGAACCGCAGAAATAGGGATCAGTCTGATCAGATTGCGTCCGGTGATCGAGCTATAGATGCTCTGCTACAGGCTCGTCCTGACGTTGTGCCGATGACGTTACAGGCAGATGCGAGAGTATTTGCGAGTGTAATGGCTGAATTGGACGGGACAGCCTGCAGCGCGCCAAAGTCTGAAGTGAGCAGCTTAGCCGCTCGCACACTGGCTGCATTAACCGTTGCCGCTGCTAGCCTTCTTGTCTGGCACGCGGCTTCGGCCAAAAAGCTGCCAACTAATGAGAACGTCGGATTGGTTAGAAAAACCGACCGCATTGTCTTACCGCCGCTTGCACACATTGATGTCACGCCCAGCGTACATATTACTTCTGTGCCGATTGATCATAATCGTCTGCCTGCTTTTTCGAACTTGCAATCCACTTACCAAATTCGCAGCGCTGAAATTAGAAACGGGAAAAGTCCGATTGCCCCTCAAGTTGGATTGATTGGTTACTTCGCGTTCCCTACCGTTTCGCAAGGTGGTAATTGGGCCGCTAAACCTGCTGTGGATGTGCCTAATGAAGAGATCCTTGTATGCAGTTCAACCACGGAGCCAGAACCGGAAGGTGAAACCACGAGCGGCAACATCCATGGTCCGTTAGCGATTCCGTCCGAAACGCCCGTCGTAGAGTCCTGCAGCCCGTTTCAGGATAACTATAACAACGTGCTAGCGGGCCAAATCCTCGTAGGAAGTGCGATCGATGTTAGCCGAGTAGACGTAATGCCACGATCAGTATGGCAAAGCATACAGTCTGCTTTCAACTTCTCAGATTTAGCAATCGAACGATATTGCGCTCTGTAATGTGCATACGATGCGTATATCTGTCCGCATAGGAGACTCATATGAACAAGTGGTTTACACACAGTGCCTTACGTGGCTTTACGATCATTGTCGCTGCCACTGGCTTCGCACGTAGTGGCGCGGCGGCCTGGGCACAGGATACGGCGCCACCTGCAGCAATTCCAGTTCCCTCTGCAACCGCCGCTGTGCCAGTTCAGGCCGCAGTCGCTGCTGTTCCCGCCACGGAGGTTACCCGTGATATTCAATCCTCTAGAGTTTACAAGCATGTACCGGACGACCGACGCCTAACAACACGGGTTACAATTAAGCTAAGCGACGTGGATCTCGAAGGGGTCGTCTCACGCCTCAAGCAAACTGGTACTTATATACGTGTTGAAGAGGGGCTAAAACCTGGTAGGCGATTCACCCTGTACGCCAACAACGTTCCAGTGGGAAAGGTTCTTGAGGCTATTGCGCTGCAGGCGAACCTGGTTGTCTGCCCGTGGCAAGAAGGCGTGCTTCTTGAGAAGTGCCCCGAGATGACTGTAAATGGGAAGACATACTTCTTTCAGCCGTCAAACATGCCCTGGAGCGATGAATGGGACCGAATTAATGGGGCTTTACCTACCGGCGATCAACCTGCATTATCTCCCACAACTGCGCCATTGCCAGCGGCCGCTACCGTAGCGCCAATATCGACTGTAGAACCTCCGGTACCTGTTGGGGTACAGGTGCCTGCTACAGCTGTACCGGCTCCCTGGATGAATGGAGCGTATCCAGGTATTCCACGCCCGATGCAATATATACCAAACGATGCGTTCGTTTCACCGCCAGCGAACATCCGTGAATCTACCATCTTGGTGACAGCCCTTAGTGAACACAGTTTTGTGGTGTCTGAGTCCGGTGCAGGGCCACACAACGAACCTGGTTTCTATCTGACTGTTTACCACCTGATGGGCGCAGGCACGAAAGCTGGCGAAAAACTGGTGGCTGGACCACGGGTATTTCACAAATCGTCGACATCCCCCGCAGCAGTGTCCCTTGACGATTTGAACAGAGCGTACTATCCCTACTGGGCTCGCGCGAATACAGCTTTACCCTTACATGTCTCGCCACCCACTCCAGGATCACCCGGAGGAGGACCAATGACACCTGCTGCGCCAACAGTCGCGCCAGTGCCTACAATTGGACCAATACCAGCAAGCGATACGCCCAAACTCCCAACAGGATCCAGATCTTCTGATAAACATCCCGGAAACTAGGCTGAAACCAACCAAACAGTGCATTTGCTAATAGAGCCGCTACAGATGAATGCTGTGGCGGCTCTAAATTGTTGCCTTCGGCAAATTGATGCTCGGGGTCTAGTGGGTGTGGCCGCACGCATCGGAGTGATCATGTCCATCGTATGAATGGTCATGATTGTGATGGTTCTCTAATGTGCAGAACACATCATCAACCCCGCAGCCGCCGCATTCTGTCTCGATAGTCGAGTGGGGAATGTTACGAGCGAATAGCAGGCGTTTTACGTTCGCTACAACGTCCGCAGCTCCGCCATTTGTTGTCTCCGCTACATTGAGATGGCACGACAGCGCGTTCATGTTGTTTGCAATCGTCCATACGTGCAGATCATGCACATCATCGACGCCATCAATTTCCCGAATATCGTGGACAAGAGCGTCAACATCCATTCCAAGCGGTGCCCCCTCAAGGAGCACATTGATCGTTTCCTGAACAATTCCCCACGAATTGTAGATAATGAACAGACCGATTAAGACAGATACGAGTGGGTCCGCATAGCGCCAGCCGGTGAAGTGAATGACGATACCAGCAATTACAACTCCAATACTGGAGAGTGCGTCTCCCGCCATATGTACATAAGCCGCCCGAACATTTACATCGTGTTTTGCTTCGCCTCGCAATGCGACCGCGATCGTCGTGTTCAGCGCAAATCCTATTGCGGCCACTACGATCATCAGGTTGCCCTGCACAGGTTCAGGATGAACAATCAAGTGCCAGGCCCCAATAAATATCAAAACTGCAATCACAACGAGGGTAAGTGCGTTAAACAACGCAGTTAAGATACCGATCCTGTGAAAACCGTAGGTCCTGGTTGGAGTTGCCGGCTTTTGGGCGGCGCGAAGAGCATACCACGATAGGAGAAGAGCCAGCCCATCCGAAAAGTTGTGACCCGAATCAGACAGCAACGCCAGGCTATTTGCTCGCATGCCGGATAAAAACTCGATCCCTACGAAACAGAACGTTAACAACAAGGACAGGCGAATCCGGTTCTCTGTCATACCTGCTGCGCTATGGTGATCGTGATTGCAATGTTCGTGTGAAGTCATCAGATATTATACGTATCGATCGCCGTTCTCGTTTTCGACTATCCACCTTCTGGACCGAGCCATTATGTACAATCTCAACAACTTCGTCAAGTATTGCAAGAAATGATAGAATATGTTATATTATGTCTACCTATCTGTATGCATTTGGGCAGTAAGGAGTAGGTTTATATGGCACGTTCGCGGCTTGGCCTCGAGCTAGCGGTTTGCGATATCCTGCGAAAGCATGGCGTAGACGGAAAGCGGATGTCATTGCGGCAAGCTGAACGCATGACCGGGCTTTCTCCCGCGACAATTGGTGAACTTGCTAAGGGCAATGCTAGAACTCCGGAATCCATCAGGCGATTTGCAGAAGGTCTCGGAGAAGATACTTCGCGTTTGATGCTACTAGCCGGATTTGTCCCGGATGAATTGGAGCAGCACGTATCGCGAATGCCGGACACTGCAGATCGATTAGAAGAATCGCATAGTGCGGCAGTTGACGTTGAGGCTGACGAGCGCGAATGGCTTGGCAGATTTGGTCGGGCGCTGGCTCGAATTCCACCAGGGCGTGAACGTGATCTCTGGAAGGATGGACTTCGCCGAGATACAGAGCTTATCGAATCTTTCCTCCAAAGATTGAGTGGCGACAAAGGCGAACGCTAACAGCCTCATTTTGTCCTCAATTTAGTGGGTCGGTGTCTTTGTCCTGTTCGATGTTTAAGCCTGGTTTTGCGACAGGAGTATGCATGATGCAGAACTGCTCCCCGGATGGAGTTTTCCGGACAGAAGAGATTTTGCGTGAGGCTGAAGAGTGTGCATCGCTTGTATACCTTGAGTTGACAGGAGGGCGTGTGCGTCGAGAGGCATGGTACCTCTGGTTCCTGTGTGAACGGCACGGCGGTGCGCCATTAATTGACGCAAACATGCCCGATGGCCAGGTTGCCTACTGGGACGGAGAAGACATTGTCGTCGATGCAAGGGCGCCACAGGAAGAGATCGTCGCTGCGCTGCCTGAGGAGCTTACACACCGGTTGACTTCACGTGATGCCCAACGTTTCGAGTTAGCAAACTACATGCTAACCTACTCGTGCCGCGTAGATCGATCCGTCTTTCACGAGATGGTCGGTCAGCGAGTCGCAGCTCTATTTCATAGAGCTAAACGTTTCGCTAATTTGCAGTATTCAAAACGCTAGTTGCGCCAGGCACGGCAACTTCACGTTCTCAATGCCCTTAGCCAAATACTGGCGGAGGAGCCTGTTCCC
>CAIXIX010000530.1 GCA_903919615.1 uncultured Chthonomonas sp. | reverse complement strand
GCCGTCATTAGGCACCTAGCGCTGAACTTATTGGGGCGAGATACAACAACAAAGGCAGGGATCAAAACGAGAAGGCTCAAAGCTGGATGGAATGAACCCTACCTCGAACACCTCTTGCTCAATTAAGATGCGTTCGCCCTGACGATTACGGTTTGTTGTTAGAGTAAACCAAGCCATATGTCATAATTGTGCCGGTGAATCTGAACAAATCGTAGAGGATGTAATCATGTCAACTGAACTGTTCTTGATCCTACATGGATGGGGTGGAAACAAGCCTGCGCACTGGCAGGAGCACCTGGTTACCGGTTTGATTGCCGCAGGCAAAACGGTTCGCTACCCCAAGATGCCGAACCCTGGGCAGCCTGACCTGGCTGCATGGCAGCAGACGCTCGCTTCTGAGATTGACTCAATCAAGGCCGAGGAACCGGGCGCAACCGTGACCATTCTGGCGCACAGCCTGGGCTGCATCAACTGGCTGCACTACGTTGCTGCTTCAAATATGACTTCCGCCTTTGCCGATCGCGTTTTACTGGTGGCGCCGCCCTACATTAATTCGGATATCCTGCCAATTGATGTGCCGGAAACGGTAGCGGGATTCTTCCCACCCTCGCCTTCAATTGAGGCTGTAGCCCTTGCAGCAGGTAAAACAGTGATCGTCGCCTCCGACAACGATGACTACGCAACGTATGATCAATCAGCTGGCTTTGCTCAAAAGTTCGGTATTGAGCTTACGAAGTTGAGCGGGGCCGGGCATATAAGTCCGTACTATGGGTACGGCGAATGGCCATGGGTTTTGGACTGGTGCTTAAGAACTGCAAATCTGCCACCTGTACCCAGAGCAGCGGAGTAGTCGAAGCAGGAAAAGCGGAATTGATAGTTGCCTTTGGGCAAAGAGGATCTAAATATGGAGTTGAACAACGGGATCATGATGTTCATGCCCCACGAAGCAGCCCTGGCAATGGCAGCCGAAGCTGCGCCGCTGATATTAGACGTTAGAACTCAAGAAGAGTGGGACGAGGGCCATGTTCGAGGCTCTGTGCACATTCCGATGCAGGAGTTAACGGGACGCCTCGCAGAGCTCGACCGAGATCGTGAGACCATCGTGATTTGTGCTCATGGCGTGCGAAGCCTCTCTGTGGCGCGATTCTTAAAATCGCAGAGGCAGTTCGCTAATGTGGGCAATGTAGTTGGCGGCATCAGTGCGTGGCCGGAAGCCCTTGAATATACCTGCTGACGCCGATGTGAATAGTAAGGATAGGGAAGGCACCTAGTAATGGCATTCGTTAGAGTTGCGGATGAATCGGAGTTGACCGTCGATTCTCGCAAAATCGTTATAGTTTCAGGGCAAGAGTATGCTCTTTTCAACGTTAGTGGAACAGTCTATTGTATCGACAATGCATGCCCTCACGCGGGTGGCCCGTTAGGTGAAGGGCATGTCGACTCAGGGGCAGTATCCTGTCCATGGCACTGCTGGTATTTCGACATAAAGACCGGGGAAGGGCTGTATGGCCTCGGAATAGGTGTCGGAAGCTATCCATGCAAGGTTGAGGACGGCGCAATATTAATAGATATATGAAGCCGAAGAGGTATCTGGAGCCGTCTGAACTTCATTAGGCTAGAATTCACAAGCCAGCATGCGCCATGTGACAGGATCAAACATGAAGTCTAACAACTCAGATCTCAGTAAGCAGCCACCGCAAACAGATACGCCTGAGGCGCATAATGTGCCTCAAGCGCCTGTCCAGGATAATCACCTGAGCACAACTATTTCACTGGATCACTGGCTTCGCCTCCTCGTTGTAACGGCGACGGTTTTGCTGCTCTTGACAGAGGTTTGGGTTTCTGTTCATCTACTTGGGATGATCGGGCATACTCTGCTGGTGTTTTCACTTGGAGGGCTGCTCGCTTATGCCATTGAGCCGTTGATCGATAGAGCCCGCGGCGTTGGGCCTTCAGGCGGCCCCCTGAGATCCCGGTCCAAAACCACACTGCTTGTCTTCGGCGCGTTTATCCTGTTGACATCCACCGTGGGTCTGCTATTGAGCGCACCGCTTTCAAAGCAGATCACTATCTTAGTGACAGACCATCGGATATACGAAGCCTCGGCGCATGACAAACTGCACCAATGGGATGACTGGCTTGCTGCGAAAAACATAAAGCTCAATCTTGAGACCTATCTCAACAATCCTCCGCCCAACGTGAAGAGCTGGGGTGAAGCGATTTCTGGTCATGTGCTGGCTACTCTCGGCCATGCCGGTAAGGCTGTCGTTGAAGCGTTCATCGTAGGACTTATCGCTCTCTATTTCCTGATCTACTGCAATGAGATGCGAGAGGGAGTGCAGCGGCATTTGCCTGGGCGTCTGGCGCCTTACGCGAAGTTCTGGATGGATGATACGAATCTGATACTTGGCGGATTTGTTCGCGGGCAGCTTGCGTTAGCGTGTTCCATCGGCGCAATGGCGGCAGTGTTATGTCTTGTAATGGGGGTGAAGCTGTGGCTGCTGATAGGACTATTTGTGGTTGTTGCGGCTCTCATTCCGGTAATAGGTCCGTTTATCGGCGCCATACCTGCGGTTGCCGCTGCTCTGGTATCGCCCAACGCTCACTTTACGCCGGCAGTGAGAGTAATCATCCTGGTAGCCGCGTTTGGCGTGATCAATGAAATCGGAAGCAAGATCCTGTATCCTAAGCTTGTGGGCGCTGCGTTGGGGCTTCACGAAGTACTGGTGCTTTTCATCCTGTTTGCAGGCGTTGAAGTGGCGGGTCTAACAGGCGTTCTGTTTGCAGCACCACTAACCGCACTCTGTTATGTTTCGTTGGGTCAGATTTACCGCCTGTGGCAGGGGCTGCCGCCGAAGTCGATTGCAGCCAACACAACCGTTTCCCCAGAGCCGAGCGGAGCCTAAGCAGACGCGCGCGTTAGTCCCTCTCCCTGCCTTATCTTGATTCATAGGTGAAGATTGCGCACGCCGTGACCAAATCATGAAATTACCCGTGGCTGAGAATTCAGATTTCTGCCAATAAGTATTGAATCAAGCTAAGGCTAACAAGGGAAGCAAACGGTAGATGGCTAACGGCCAGTTTACCCAAACCTGACAGTTGCCCGAACAAAGGCGTGTTCATAACGAGCGTGATATCCTGCTGTCTTCGGTCACCTGCCAGGTTTCATTCTTACCGCCAAGGATGCTCTCCGCCGTAGCCACAAACCTGCTGGATGTCGTTTCGATACGCAAATTGGTGATGGTCTTGGGAACCTCCGGCAACGCGAGATCTGAGACTTTGCTGGTGTAACCTAATTTTTCAGACCTTCGTTTTCGCTGAGCATGGTAGATCTGCATCAGAAACCGCCGAACTACAGTCGCCGGTTCAATCGCGGGACGGGGAACATCCAGGGTGGGCGGTTGAGAAGAGAACACGACCTCGCCCCAGGTTTCGGGCTGGTGCATGTCGATCACACCTTGCGGCGTCCAAACCCAGTTGTCTTCTCTGCGCCCCGGCGTTTTAATATAACTGCCCGTATTGTGCGATGTTTCCCATTGAACCCGGGAGAAATTGATCCTCCATCGGTCGCCATTTTCCGGCGGAGCCTTTTTATGAGCGCACTCGGCTAGCGCTTTCCAGGGGATAGCGATCTCCACACTCCAGCCCTTATCGACGTCCGTGGGATCATTGATCGTTCCATCAACGTGGACGGCGGTCTTCAAGCCCGCGATGTCCCATCCGTTTACGGCAGGTCCGCCATCGCGATAGGGCTTAATCAGCAGAAGGTCCCACACTGTATTTAGCGCGTTCATCTCGAGTTCGTAGTACTGATGGTTGTCGCCATCGGGATCGATGAACACTTCAAAATCGTTGTCGTAGAAGATAACCGCGTCACGTTCCGTTATCGTGCCCCACACGTGGGGATCCTCAATCTCAGCGCCGATGTACAGATACGTGGCATCCCAGAGCATCTTTGCTCGGGTGCGTAGATGTGGCTTGGGCTTGAGGTCGCCTTCAATATCAACAAAATCATCGGTCCATGGCGCGTGAGTCCACGGGGCTTTGTTCAAGTTGCCATCGAGTGGCGGCATGGTGTCAACATGGCAGCAGAGGTAGGTTTGGTGATTCATAGCTTGTGTTTATATTCGTTTCGGTGAGAGCGCTAAACTGTATGCAATCTTTATACCACCTGCAGACAAACGTGCCGAGATATGGCAGGAAGACTGTCCTGACCCATCCAGCACGCCGCTGTCAGTAAATAATAAAGCGCGTTCGCTGCCCGTCAGTTCGACATAAATCTCAGGTGCCCACCCGTCAACCGTCAGTAGCCGAAATACCGATTCACCTCATTACGTGTATCGGTGTTTCGTGCTTCTTGCGCCAGAATAGCAAATATGTTATAAAATGCGTGTCGAAGCAGCGATGGTTATGCGCGTGGTTTTGGCTCACGACGAGACAGTAATCATCTCCGGCTCAACGGTCCGCGTGTGACTAACAGGCGATAGATCATGGCAGATATCCGGCATCAAATTGCATTGATTTCGAGTAGAACACCAGCTGCAAAGAGTAGCATGAAGTCAAGCACAACACAACCCAAATCGACCAGAGTTGCGTATGCCGTTTTCTGTTTCTTTCCACTTTGGGCTTCATATTCTGTATTGGGAGATCCAGGGCACCCGCCGGAGCGCTATCCCATCAATCTCACAGGTCCCACCAGGGAGCAATGGTCTCGAATTGGGTGGCTTAACAGTTGCTGCCTCACAAAAACGGCAAGCTCAAGCCATTTTCGCAGTGATCGCCAGGCAAAGACCGGCATGGTCCAAAGGAGCGAGCTTCCTTGCCCGAAGGGCATCTGTTCGTAGATCCGGCATTCCCGCCGTAGATATAGCACGATCGTCTCATTTATTACTCCCGTTTCCTTGCGCGCCCGAGGCGCGCAAGGAAAAGGAGGAGGGAAGATTGGGGGATTGCGCTCGTTCGATTTCGGGCCGTGAACGACCCGTCTAGGCACAAGCGCCCATTCGGGCGGGAATGGTTTGGTTCGATGGTGCGGCATGCGAGTATGTTGCCCGGTTACAGCAACCGGCGACCCAACCATCCGGGTGGTCGATCTTGTTTGCCCGAGCAGGTGCGTTCTGTGATCGCAATGCTTGCACCCACACATCCTAATGCGTCTCTGCATGTTTACTTTCATTCTGTTTGTGCCGCAAAGGTTGCCACAAGGCTTGTCCGGCGGCATTGGCCAATTCGGGTCGCACTCTCAGCAATCCAAAGGCCATGCCTATCGCCGAAGGAATAACGCTTGATGAACAATCTGGCTGATACCGTCGTTGACAAAACTGCAATATTTGCCGGGCGACCTTTTCGTGCAAACGGTATAGGTTTCGCTATAATCGGCGCCTTCTTCCTCTTCGGTTTTATCTACACCCCGTTTACAGAACCTGCCTACCGCGGCCAAACTTTGGGCTTGGGCCTTTTTGAGCTGTACACCGTGCCCTCACTCTCGATCTTAGTCCTGTACGGCATCCATCTGTCGATGCTCGAACGATTTGTAAGCCCGACTGCCATTGTCGAGCAGTCGCGTTTCAAAACGCGTTCCTACGCATTAAGCGAAATCGATAGCCTTACTATCGTCAAATATGGCAATGATAACGCGCAAGAGATGTGCGTAGTTCGAGGCTGCGGTCGACGGTTCGTCTTCACGTCGGCCGATTCTCGATATTCGGAAATCCTCGAACACCTTTCAGCGGCGATCAAAAATGTTCATGAAGCTACAGTTCTCAAGAAGCGCGAAAGTGGGGTAACTCTAAATGGCTTACCAGGCATCCCCGCAATTAAGGCGATCACGGTCGTTTACGTGTGGGCGTTGGGGCTAATGCTGATTCTTGCATTTCTAAAGTGGGGTGCAGCGCGGGATGACCTCGCGCTTTCAGATCGGCTGGACAAGAATGGCGTTGCCGTTACGGGTCGTATTGTAAAGATCTACGCTGCGGGCCTATGCGAGTACGAGTTTGCTATTGGGCCGTCACTGATTCAGCATCGGTTCAGCCGCGTGCCGGAACCGTCCGCGATGCATTTGAGACCTAATGGGCCAGCCACAGTGATCTATCTGCCTGAACACCCGCATGTTAACAGATTACGGAACGGTATGGAGAGAGAAAGAGCTGAATTCGAAATGCATTGCGCAGAGTTCTGCGCGATCGGATCCATGATCTTTGTGCCTGTGATGATATGGGTAACGCGGCGTGCCTGGTCGAGGCTACATCCTAAGGTTGGGCTCCAATCTAAATGAACTTTCTTTCGAGTAAAGTGCACGGTGCAGAAACATTGGTATCTCGAGTATGAAATCTCACAAATTGCTAATCCGATGGATAATTGCCATCCTGGCGATTACGGCCCTTGTAATGGTTGCTGCCTTGTTTCGCGGCATTAAACTAACTCGCTTGCGTGGGCCACTGATTTCCGCAATCCAGGACCATGATACATCTCTTGCGCTCAATCTCTTGAGACTTGGCGCAGACCCTAATTCGAGAAATACAGGGCAGTGTTCGTGCACCCAATCCGATTTTGTGGGGCTGCTGTTGCATCCGCAAGCCGCGGCGATCCAGGATGCCAAAGCAGCTACCGCGCTTCAGTTGGCCATCTATAACAACGAGCCAACTGTTATCCACGCTCTTGTAGATAACGGCGCCGATGTAAACGCATTTAGCAGCTTCTGGCCCTTTGCCCATCAAAGACATGGCGACGCCGCGCTCAACTTTAGCGACACCGAGCCGATCGGATATACCGCGCTTATGGCAGCATGCGCGCTTGAGGATGTCGATACCGTTCATCTGCTATTAACGCACGGAGCAAACCCCAACTTTCATCGACCGGACGAAAACTCGTGTATTGTGCTCGCGCTTTTAGATTACACGAGGGACGTCTGGCAGATATACTATCGAAATACCGTAAGCAACAGGGCGCGTGCGGACGACGATATAGATATAGTATCTGGTGCAAAGATCGTAAGGGACCTTCTCGACCACGGTGCCAACGCCGGCGAAACCGTGATGCACGACCAAACGGCGCTAAAAATTGCATTGAATACAAACTGGCCAGCCGTGCTGCCACTCCTTCAGCATGGAGCCGATCTCAACACGCATACACAGTTTCCAGATGGCGAAAATTTGCTGCTGGCGGCTTCAGATCGCTCTGATATGGCAGTCATAAGCTATCTACTAGAACATGGCGCAGATCCAAACAGTGCGAATAATGATGGGCGAACTGCGCTGATACAGGTAGCACATAGGTACTTTTCAACCGAGGTTCAGCTTGATGCGCTCAAAATTCTTCTGGAACACAAAGCAGACCCCAACAAACAAGACAGATTTGGAATCTCCGCGCTCATGGAGGCTGCAGGAGTGGGGAACAAAGAGCCATTTTCCTTCGCCGATGAACCTAGCCTCGCAGCCATTCAGACTCTTGTCCAGTACGGAGCTAAGGTCGGAGTGAGGGCTGTCGATGGTCGCACGGCAGTCGAAAGGCTGGCGCCGAAGATAAAGCGTGGTGATTTTAATGGAGCGGCGGCACTGAAGCTGCTGAAATCGGCGAACTGAGTTCGATCCCAATGGGCATCTGTTCGTTTAGCCGGCCTTCATGACGGGGAGTGCCGGACGATCGACCGGTTTCGGCACGACCGCCCGTTCGGGCGGAGGTGGTGCACAAACCAACCGACCAATAACTCACCGCTCGCCTGGGCGGAGACCTGCGAAACTCCTGCAATGTTAGTGAATCTTAGCAGTTCCAACAGGATAATTAATCACTATATCTATCATTATATATTAATATACTATTTTTACGTTGTGGGTGTATCCATCCATGCATTCATAGTATCTTAGCACGACCTCGAAACCCGGCCTGCAGCCTTCTACCCCCGGCAACTGGACCTGCAGCAGCTGTACAAAGACACTCAACGGTGCTGCTCATACTCTCCTGCTCATCCTATGATCGTATCTAAGAATCCGAATTGATGGTGAGCGGCTTGCAACCGCAAGGGGGCAAAATAGGACAGGGCTACTAACCGTATTCGGAGTTTCGCCCCCTCCACCTACCGCTTGATCCCTCGTTCCTCGGACGCGGCAGGCTACCGCCCAGTCCCTCGATTCTCTCGCAAGCACGCACGGAGGGCGGAATGCGGCGCCTGCCGGACGGCAACAAATTGCAATTTTGGCGGTCGCAGCAAGCAGCGACCCTACCATCCTGGAGGCGCATTTGAGCGTTCAGACGTCGATGCAACCTCACAGACGACACCTACCTCAAAGCCGTCATCGACCTAACAGACCTCATCGACCTCAAAGACCTGACGGCTCCGTTTTTATTTCGTTGCCTGCTTCGTCAGTATCAACGGCAGGGACTGTCCGCCCTGAGAGATCGTTCCATCAATCTTGGTTGCGTCGGCATTGCCTTTGCCCTTGTAGCTCGCTTGAACTGAATTAAGAGTCCATGCCACCTCATCGTTGGTCACGGTGAAGGTGTCTACCTTTTGATTGGTTGCCTTTTGGGCAGGGCTATCGAGGGTCGCCGCGTAGGCCCCGGGCTCGCCGGTAACGTGGAACGTGAGCGGGAGATCAATCTTCTGATTGTTTAGCGGATTGGTGAAGGAGACCGTGCCCGTCCAGGTGCCAGTGTAGTTTGGCTTCGGCGCGCAGCCGAATAGGCAGAAAGTGACCGCAACGAGCGCCAGAATGCTTGCGAGTGGTTTCATGTGAGCGAACTCCTATATTTTTCGGCTCGCTCGTTTAGTATTGGAGCGAGATGGTGAGTTAAAGAGCAAGTTTCTTACGGCAAGTATAGCTGTCGGCAAGAGAAATGTCAAAACTATGTGCGGGGAGACTTACCCAAGCAATCGGCCCTGGAGTACACACTTCCGTCGGTAATTTACTGTCGAGGGACCAGTGCGCGCCTCCTGATGTTCGGTTCAAGATCATTATTTTCCGTGACGGTATAATAGGGAAGCAGTATTTTAGAGTTGATAGAGGAGCAGATTCACCATGCCGCAATTAACGCTGACCTGCCCGGGCATTGAATGTGATGCCTGTGCCAATGCAATTAAACGGTCCGTTGGGAGGCTTTCGGGTGTCAACGAAGTCGTCGTCGATGTGGCAGCCAGGGCCGTTACCGTAACGTATTCTGACGCAGCAGAGGGTGCAACGGCAGTGCCGGGCGCCATTCGAGACCGACTTGCTGAGGCAGGCTTTGAAGCCGAATAGGAAATAATGCGAAATTCTATCATTTTTGGAATTGGTAAGGCTGGCCTTTGGATCGCGCTTGTTGGTTGGACCTGTTTTGGGTTGTGGAATGGCGCTAGAGGCAGTTTTGAGTTATTTGAGTTAAACCACATGGGCAGGTTCGTGAACGCGCAAGTCACCGGGCAGGAGCCAAAGGCGAACGCTGACCAGCGAACCTTCGTCCACTATGCCTTCAATGATGGTTCCCGCGCCATCGACAACCGATTTGCAGTGCCCGAGACAGATCTCAACCAGTTTCCTATTGGCGCTGCTGTGCCGGTGACTTACCTGCCAGGAAATCCGCACCTTGTACGTATCGGAGCAGTGAGCGGGGGCAGGGTTGCGATTACTGCCATCAGCTCGTTGGTGTTCGTCGCGGCCGGGATTATCGCTTTCGGTTTGGGACTGCTGGGGCTGAATGGATATAGTAAGGGCAAGGTGCAGTAGATCGTGACGAATGACAATAGTAAGGTAGCACTCGTAACAGGGGGTTCGAGGGGGATTGGAGCAGCAATCGCCTTGCGGCTCGCATCCGAT
Source organism: uncultured Chthonomonas sp. (assembly GCA_903919615.1). Taxonomy (GTDB): domain Bacteria; phylum Armatimonadota; class Chthonomonadetes; order Chthonomonadales; family Chthonomonadaceae; genus CAIXIX01. The sequence continues at coordinate 16,009 of CAIXIX010000530.1, read as the reverse complement.
GGAGCGCGGGTCGCGGTTGCCTACGTGAGCGATTTGAGTGCAGTGGAATCGATCGTAGACCAGGTGCGGGCCGCAGGCGGCATCGCTGCTGCATTTCAAAGTGACCTATCAGATAGCGATTCACCTGAGAAATTGACCCGTCAAGTTGTTCAGCGATTTGGCCGGATCGATATTCTTGTGAACAATGCTGGTATGGCAGAGTTTGTCCCACTCGCTTCTGTGACAGCAGATCACATTGATCGGCTTTTCGCATTAAATGTACGAGGTTTGCTGCTGTTGTCCAAGTCTGTCGTTCCGCATATGGCGCCTGGGGGTACGATTGTCAATATCGGTTCCGGAGCAGCTAAAGCTACTCCCCCAGGAGCAAGCGTCTACGCTGCAACGAAGGCAGCAGTAGCGGCGATTACGGGCAGCCTGGCTGCAGAGCTCGGCGCCGCTGGGATTACGGTAAATACCGTCGACCCAGGTGTAACGGATACAGATATGTTGAGATCGGTATTCAATGAAGATATGCGAGCAGGTTTTGCCTCCAGAACGGCGTTGGGACGCGTTGGAATTCCGGATGACATTGCCAGAGTTGTCGCGTTTCTGGCGTCGGATGATGCACGGTGGGTGACGGGGCAGGTTATTGGGGTGAATGGGGGATTTAAGTAAGATTTAGTTTATAAGATGGCGAGACAGGTATTGCTGGTAGAGCTGGCAACGCATCCGCGCATCGTGTGTGCTGTCGCCGGTAAGAATGCCGGTACTTCTCAATCTGTAAAATTCGGATGGATTGTCCACCTCGGTGCCAGATAACACTGCCCGCACGGCTCGCGTCATATCCGGGTCCTGCGAAATAGTCACAAGAATTCGCCTCAAGTGGTCGCCATAGATGCCTTCATCTCTTAATGCATCCGCTTCGAAGGACCTGATATCGGTAGGGTGCAGCGCGAGTTCATCCAGTCCTCGGCGCACCAGATACGGCTGTCCGCCAAGTAAATTGTGAAACTGCTTCACGTCATCCTGTGTTCGCAGAGGGCTCTGATAGCGCCGATGCAGCTCTGACGTCTCTTCGATTGTAAAATCTGCGAGAGAGAGTCTTGTGCCAACATTGAACGGTGATTGGTTCAGATCCTTAATAAACAGGTGAGCCTCCGTTGCATAGGCGATGGCCAGCGTAAGCTTTGACCACGGCCCGCCTGGATCCAGCGCACGTTTGTTATGCCATGATCGAAATAGGCCGAAAACCTCGCTTCCATAATCGCAGCTGAATAGCCTATCGACTTCATCCAAACCCCAGACGATCGGTTGATCGATAGAGCCGAAGACCTCCCGCCGAATGAACCGCTCCAGGTTCATGTTTGGTCCACGTCCCGGGTTCCAGGTGTCGGATGGGAGGACATCCAGATCTAGCTGGTCCGCCAGGATATCTGCAAGCGTACGAAACAGACTGTCTGCGCTAGCCAGATGGCTGGCATTGAGCGTTTGGAAGTCGGTTAAGACGACGCGCGCACCCTGTTCCCGTGCCTGCTGCATGCCTCGTGCGAGTAGAGATGTCTTTCCCATCTGCCGGGCACCCTTGACAAGCACGATGCTGTCCCGGCGCGTTATTGCAGCACGAAACTCCTCATCCGTTGGTCTCACAATGTAAAACTGAGAGTTTAGCGGCACCGCACCACCGACCGGCTCGAGTTTGTCTCTGGTCATTGCGGTCGGCGCGATTCCGGCTCCATTACTGTGAATGGCCCTAACCAGGCCATGTACAAGTTGGTTCGTATCTTCTGGCGCACTCCATTCAAATTGTTGAAGCGGGTTGAGAACAGCTCCGACCCTATCGGGCAGGATTTCGGCACAGCAGACCCTGATGGGAAATATCTGCGGGAATTCGCGAGGAGAGGTTGCTGCCGTTTCGTGTGCGAAAAGCACTTCGTGTTCTAGCATCTCGCTGTGAATCGACGCGCTCGAGAGCAAGGGAATAACAGCATTGGCGTTCCTAATCTGATGGTCAATCTCTCGAGCCCACTCCACACCTACGGCTAGATGTCGATCTGTAAACACGTCTATCCCAGCAGATTGGAGCTCAATTTCGAGTCTGCCCACAATCTCCTCATCAGGATGCGCCCCACGTTTATACAGGATGACTGCCATTGGGGCGGAGTGCACCGGTTCAATTGGCGTGGTGAGGTGGTGTCCACGGGATTCCTGCCGTCTTTCCAGCGACGTGGGGCGATTAGAGTTACCGACCGTTCCGCGTGTGAAATTATAGATGTGTATCCGCACGCCATGTTTAACGGCGCATTCTCCGAGATCGACGACGCTGGATGCCCATGTCTCAAACTGAATCAGGTCCTCTGCGTATCTGGCTGAAAGGAGGATGTGGCTTTCATCACCGCAATCCATCACGCGCTGGGCGATGTTGATCCCACTACCAGAGACGTTCTCTTTACCATTGATATCTGTAATTCTGCTAACGGGGCCACTGTGTATGCCCATTCGCAGGCGAATGTACGGTCTCTTTGCGATTTCTGTCGTGATCTCAACAGCGCATTGAATCGGCGCAACTGGATCCCGAAAGAACACGAGCGCCATCCCGTCGCCGGTATCTAGCGAAATGAGATCACCGTGGGACTCAGCACTTATGAACTCGGGAGATGATTTGACGACGCCGCGCAATTCGCCGGTTATTCTTGCCTGTTCTTCTATAGAGAGGAGAGAGTGTTCGACGAGGTCCATGAACAGTACATGTGCAATTTCGGCAATGATCCGATGTTGTTCGTTGTTCACGGGCTCTGCCTCGTTCGCAGCCCCGGTCTGAATGATGAAGGGCGATCCGTTGTACCTGGCCGCGCAGGAAAGCCGCCAAGATGTGGTTCCTGCATTGAAAAATCGGGTGTCCGCTCCCAAACTTTGATTGTTCCATCCGCTCCGCAGGTGACTATTTCATTCCCATCCTTAGTGAAGAGACATTTGAGAACAACATTTTCGTGACCCTTGAGGGTGAGCACTTCGCGGCCGGTGACCGTGTCCCAGACCCTTGCGGTTTTGTCCGCGCTTCCCGTCACAATTCTGTTGCCGTCAGGCGAATAGGCCACGGAGTAGAGGGAATTTGCGTGTCCTTTCAACGTCAGCAAAAGATCGCCAGTTCTCGCGTTAAACACTCTGGCTGTGTTGTCGCCGCTGCCTGTTCGATCGCCAATAGCAGCGGCAATGTTGGCGCTATCTGGGGAGAAACACGCCGAAGTTACGAACGATTGCAAGGGACCAACCTCCGGCTTTGTGGCACGCCACGACCGGATAGGGGCTCCTGTCGCGGCATTCCAGACATGGACCATGTTATCCATACTGCCGCTTACAATCAACGTCCCTGTGGAATTGAAGGCCACGCAGGTTGGCATTGGGCCATCGGATTGCAGAACCCGGGTTACGTCGCCGTCTTGAGCGCTGACGAGGCATAGACGTGCGCCGTGAGGTGTGTCTGCTGCGCCAGAGGCCACACAAATCGTGCGGCTATCGGGCGAGAAGGCAAGCGAGACGATCTGTGATGATCCAATTTGGATAGAGTGGAGAAGTCGCCGATCTGATGCCTCATAGATCCGCAGTGCGCCATCCATGGAGCCACACGCGATGTAGTTGCCATTCTGGCTGTATGCTACCGCTGTCTGAATCACTGGCGGCGATGACTGCAAGAGGCCGTTCGATCTGCCGCTAAACCCGTTCCAGAGCCTCACCGTGCCATCCGCGCTCGCGCTCACGATCCTTTCGCCAAGTGGCGAAATTGCCACGTCCTGCACGCTCGCAGTGTGACCACGAAGCGTAAGTGTGTCCCGCCTGCGAGTCGACTCCCATATTCTGGCCGTTCCATCGTTGCTGCCGGTAATCAGTCGGGTGCCATCTGGTGAGAAGGCAACTGCCGTAACAAAGTCGGTATGGCCCTTAAGAGCAATGAGAGTTTGTCCCGTTGTTGCATCCCAGATACGCGCGACATTATCGTATCCGGCAGTTGCGACCCACGCACCGTCGGTAGAGAATGCAACACTGCCTACAGGCTGAGTGTGTCCGGTTAATGTAACTACCGTCTGATCGCTCTCTAAGTCCCAGATTCGCACCGTATTGTCGTATGCGCCAGATGCGAGGCTCTTTCCATCGGGTGAAAACGCAATGCACAGTACTCCCGACTTATGTCCGGCAAGCCTATGCGATTCGTTCCATGTCACCGTGTCCCATATATGTATCTGTCGATCTGGGCCGCTGGCTGCAGCCATTCTGCCGTCCGGTGAGAAGGCGCAGCAGGTAAACGTTGGGAGGGCCACCCGAACTGTGTGCAGTTCATTACCAGTGCGAACGTCCCATTCCGTAAGCAGCGCCATGCTGCGGTGGTCACCGCCTGCGGCAATCAGTTTTGATCCGTCATGGCTAAGTGAAACTGAATCGACGGGCCAGCCTTTTGTTTCTACCAGGCGCGTGGGCCGAAGTGTGTGCGCATCATAGACCTGGACTGTGTTGTCTTCGGCGCCGACTGCAAGTGTGCTGCTGTCGCCAGACAGACTTAGAGAAGTTACGGGCGAGTTCGCTTGCAGCGCAAGTTGACCCAGATGTCGTCCTGTGAGTGAATCCCACACCTGAACCGACCCGTCCAAACTTCCTGTTACTACCCTACGTCCGTCCGACATGTAGAGGACAGAGGTAAGCCGGCCGCGATGCCAACGCAACGTCTCAAGATCGAGATGGCATTCGCGCTGCCAGTATCCCCACTCAAAGGCGTGCCTTACGCCTGAGGCTGTCTCCTTTAGCAGATCCAGAACGCGCGCAATGTTGTTGTTATCGTAAGCCTGTTGCGCCAGATTCATATTGGCGATGTAGAGCAGACGATTCGCGTTCTCGGCTTCATTGTTGGCCTTCTGCCGTGCCTGAATCGCGGAGATCAGCGCCGACTGGCGATCATCAAGTGCCACTTTTCGCTGCTGCGCCAGGTCAACAACGGTCTTGTTTGCCTGTTCGACCTCTTTTTCTTTCGCATCGGCCCGAACGGCCTCCTGATGAGCTTCCTGCGCACTTTTGCTGGCTCGCTGTGCGTTCGCAGATGCTGCTTGCTGCGCGGCGATCGCTATCCTCGATTCGCGTTGAGCATCGCGAGCATGCATGTCAGACTCTCGTCGCGCAATGTTCGCCTGGTGCCGGAGATTGTTTGCGTTATGGGCGTTTAGAGCCGCTGCGCCTGCAAGAACTGCCATGATCAGGATAACAACGGCGGATACGAGGGCTGCACGAACTACACCACGCTGGTAGGCGATGCGCTGCCGGCGTAACTCGGCGTGGGGCATATGGCTTAGAACCCACTCGGTATTAAACACGTGTGCATAAATTCTATTGCGGACTTGAAGCACGCCATCTTCAACCCGAACTACCCCGGATAGTCTCAGGACAGGTATCACGGAATTGGTTTCGTCATCATGAACTCTCTTGCCGCTTGCGACCTCACGGTAGACGTCCAGGAGCGCTGCCAGATCAATTTCGGACTTTAACAGGCGATTTTGGACAAATGCAAGATTGTCGTCGGTTTCTCGTGCCGCCTTGCTGAGAAACAGCTCCTCACACAGTGCGTCGACAATGCGAACCACGTTCGAGTCTGAAGTTGCGGTGCCAGTTGCAAGATAATCCGATGCAGATAGAGCCTTGCACATCCTCTGGGTTAGGTATGGATGGCCTCCTGTCCAGTACAGCACGCGCTCAAGCATCAATGCGCCGCCGGGAAGGCGCTGCGATAGGGGCTCGGCTTCTGACGCAGTAAAGTCCGTCACCACGATACGCCGGCCGATGTTAAACGGGCTCATGCGCGACTCGGTAATGAGGTCGGCCGGCGTAGCAACGCCAAGCAGGCAGTAGGTTATCCTATGAAACTCTGCGTCTTGTGTTCTGCGGTTGTAGCTCTCGCGTATGCCCGCAAAAAACTCGTCAGCTGAGAATGGCAGACTTCTAACTGCATCGATTTCATCAACGAATACAACGAGCGACCTGTATGAAGTCTTGATAACTGGCAATACGATGTTGCGCATCGCTTCCATGAAGCGCTGCATCGGTCCCAGTCTGACGTTGTCCTGCCAGAAATCTTCTAGTGAGTCCTCAATCTCAGGGCTAAGCTGTGCTCCCAGGAGTGAGAGCAATCCGTCGTACCACTGCTCAGGTGTCAGATTTTGTCCAACTGCAGTGAGATCGAGCACGACGACGGCATGGCCCTCGGCCCTCAACCTGTTGGCTGTGCGAATCATCAGCGACGACTTGCCCATCTGTCGCGTGTTCAGTACGTAGCAGAACTCACCAAGTCGAATATTTTCAAAGAGCTCTGTGTCGGCAGCACGAACCACATACGATGGAGCATTCGATGGAAGTGTGCCGCCAGTAACATAGAATGGGTCTGTGGGCCTCAAGCTTTCCGCCGCCCCATTCGAACCAATAATTTGTGGTTGCTTTTCACCTTGCATATCTGTTTAAAGACGCGACGCGACCGGATTCGTTACAGCCGTCTCTGTATATCTGTTCACCCTGCTGTCCGGATTGAAGGTAGAATTCTAAAATGAAGCGACCCATTCGTTTGTACTCACGGACGCCACGATCGCTCACTATCAGAATACCGGTAAATGAATGTCATCGAATGAGCCAGAAAACGACCGAGGATCAAAACTCGCTCGCTTAATTCCGAATTTTAGCCCGCAGGACCCAGGTACAATGCCTGCGCCAGATCCCGTAAGAAGCCGCAAAGTGGGAATTGCCGTTGGTCTCTTTTTGATGGTCTGTTCTGTAGCGTTCACGTCGACGTTTCTCATTATTGGCGGAACTCTTGTTTTTAAGAACGTTAAATCAATGTTTTGGTCTAGGACGACCGGCAAACTCATCCACGCCGATCTCAAGGCGGTCCCTGGTGGAAATCAGACGCCGACCAATCCCGTGGTGAAATACTCGTTCAGTATTAATGGTCAATCCTATTTGAGCGACAAATGGTCGCCGGCTGGAAATGGTATTAACGCTGAAGGTAAGATCAATGCGATGAAAAAAACCGGCAACGTCACGGTTTACTATAATCCATCAGCGCCGTCAGACTGTGCACTGGTACTTCCTTCTCCGCACGTTGGGTTTTTGCCGTTCATGCTGGGGCTCGCACTGTTCTTCATCCTCGTCATCGGCATTAGCGGTGGAACGTTATTTGCCGCGATGCATCCCGAGTTAGCCAGTGATCCCAAATGCACGGCCCGCAGGATAGTCGCGACGAGCATTCGGCTCGGAGTTGCCTTAGGTGTTTCAAGCCTTACGGGCCTGGGCACATTGATGCTCGAAATGCAAGGCGGCTGGTGGCAATGGGGCCTGTCTTTTGTGGCAGCCGTTTTGGCCATTCGTTCACGTAAGTAACTCCTATTTGATCTGTCCCGTCTAATGTGATAGGTACTTAGTTTAATCCGCATCCGCGAACCTTGAACCGTCGCGTTGAGCCACGGTTCTGGAGCACAGCAATGGCAAGATGGATAGTTAGCCCCAGTACGTTTCTGACGAAACTGGTTCTGCCGCTTTTTGTATTGAATTCTGCAGTGCAGCAACGCAGCGCAATCGCGCAGCCTCCCGTGATCTCTCCCATTGAAACGCGCGTACTTGGTCAGCGTAGCTGGCTTAGCGGCGGGCCAGCAGCGCTCAGGCTGATGGTATCCAATCACGAAACAGGACTCCCTCTAAAAGCCGATGTTAAGATCTCGCTCAAGGCAGTACAACCAGCGGCTAAGACAACAACGATAACGCTCTTCAGGGGCTCGACGAATCGTGTTGGAAGCGTCGATGCAGGTTTTCGATTACCGCACCTACCCGTTGGTAATTATGAGTTTAGCGTTGACGTTCACACGTCATTGGGCGACGACACTACAAAGCAGCAAGTAACGCTCCAGTCTGCAAGCAGGTTGATGCTCTCTGTCGACAAACCACTTTATCAGCCGGGCCAGACGATTCACATACGCACGCTTGTTCTTGATGCCGCCACTCTACATGCAGTAGCCGCGTCGCCTGTAACCATCGAGGTTGAGGATGCTCGCGGCAACAAGGTTTATAAGGCAAAGCAGACCCTCTCCGAATTCGGAACTGCCGGTGCAGATTTTGTGCTTGCAGACGAAGTCAATATGGGGACATTTACGGTTAGAGCTGTGCTCGATGGGGCCAATACAGAAAAGAAAGTTCAGGTATCGCGATACGTACTGCCAAAATTCAAGGTGGCTGTACATACGGATAAGCCCTATTACCTGCCAGGTGAGAGGGTAAAGGGCAGCATTCAGGCCGACTATTTCTTTGGAAAGGCAGTTTCTGGCGGAGCAGTAACTGTTGCGCTGAGCACTGTCAACATCGGTGTAGAGAAATTGTCTGAGATTACCGGTAAAACGGATGCGAGCGGCAAATACGAGTTTGATTTCACGCTGCCGCAAGCGATGTTCGGTCAGCCATTTGAGCAGGGAAAGGCGATCGCAGAGGTCGCTGCTGATGTCCGTGATCTCGCTGACCATAAGCAGCACGCTTCACTTTCCATACCTGTAGTGCGGCAGCCTATCGTGATGACGATTGTGCCTGAGCATCGTGGCCTGGTTGCAGGCGTGAACAATCGAATTTACATTGCAGCGAGCACTGCAGATGGTCAGCCACTAAAATCAAAGCCAATTCGTGTCACTCGTACCGATCCAGACGGTACTGTTGCACATTCCATTGTCACAGCAGATGATCTTGGACTTGCAGCTATGGACTTTAAGGCCCAGGGCGCTGTCACAGTGCTCAAAGTCGAAGCCGACGATGGCAACGGCCACACGGGGGAGGCAACCGTTAATCTCGACGCGGCTAATGCCACACAGGCTCTAATCTTGCGTGCGGAACGCTCCATTGTTAAGGTCGGCGAGAATTTAAAGCTCACGGTCCTCGCTCCGGCGAGTGGAGGCACCCTCTACCTGGATGTGATTCACAATCGTCAAACCATTCTTACTTACTCGCAGCAGATTAGCGGTCAGACAGCGGAGCATCTGTTACCTATAACAGACGACATGACGGGCACGATAGAAGTCCGCGCATACAGGATCACTGCGGATGAGCAGATCGTTCGAGACTCAAGAACTATCATCGTTGAACCCGCCAGTGACCTGCGACTCAAGATCGTTGCCGATAAGAGCACTTATCGCCCTGGTGGCGATGCTGCCATTCACTTTCACGTTACAGACTCTCAAAACCATCCAGTCGCGGCCGCAATCGGCGTGGCTATAGTTGATGAGAGCGTGTTCGCATTGTCGGAACTTCAGCCTGGCCTCGAGCGCATCTACTTCTTGCTGGAGAAGGAGTTGATGGAGCCCAAGTACGAGATACACGGATTGCGGCCTACGTTCTTCATGCAGCACGATAACAATGGCTACGGCACGGGAGTTATGCAGCGTGCGGCAGCCGTCGTCCTTTCGGCGGCCGAGCCGAAGTGGGATTACGACATGCAGGCAAATACCTACATGGCCAGGTGGGCGGAGGTTCGCACCCGTGTTGTTTCGCAAATGCAGTCGCTGCATCGCACCCTTGTCAATACACTGCAAAAATATCGAGCAGATACAGGAACGATGCTGCTGGCTTCTGAATCGCTGACACTGCTAGCTCAACGTGGATACATATCGGAAGCTCAGCTTGTGGATCCCTGGGGCCGCTTCTACAAAGCGGACCTGTATGGAGCCGCGAATTACGGGGCTTACTTTACATTGTCCTGTTCAGGGCCAGATGGCAAGTGGGGATCTGCAGACGATATAATCGGCGTTTCCATGTACGGCTGGAACGGAAATGCTCTTGGCGGGGGCGCGATGCGAGGACGCGGCTTCGGCGGCAGAGGCGGCCCGGGAGGCGTAGACGGTGCGTTTCTGGCCGACGGAATCGTAATGGACCAGGCCCTCGGAGTTGCTAAGCGAGAGATGGCTGTGGCGGGCATGCGCGCACCAGTTGCAATGGCGATGGCGAAAGGTGCATCAACCGTAACTCGAGAGGACGTAGTTACAGCAACTGCTTCTGAACCTGCTACTCGAGTACGCGATTACTTTCCTGAGACGATGTACTGGAACCCAGCGCTAATTACCGACGAACATGGCGCAACTGAAATACATGTGCCAGTCGCTGATTCCATCACGACCTGGCGAATTAGCGCAACGGCTAACAGCGTAAGCGGGATGCTTGGAAGCACAACGGGTCAGCTGAAAGTGTTTCAGGATTTCTTTGTTGACATCGACCTACCGGTTTCCTTAACCCAGGATGATACCGTCGATGTGCCAGTCGCAGTTTACAACTATATGACGATCCCCCAGGATGTCGTAGTCACCCTCGAGCAAGACGCCTGGTTTACTCTCTCCGGGAGCAATACTCAGAAGCTGCACCTGGATGCCGGACAGGTGACCTCCACTCACTTTTCGATTGTTGCTAAGTCCATCGGAAGGCATAGTTTTACGGTGACGGCGCACGGAAGCAAGTTGTCGGATGCGATGCGACGCCAGATCGACGTAACGCCCGACGGCAAAGAGCGGCCAATCGCTCTAAACAACACGGTTACCTCCTCAACTCAGGAGACATTCCAGCTGCCCGCATCTGCAATTCAGGGGGCAAGCAGTTTGTATCTCAAAGTCTATCCGGGTGCGTTCAGCCAGGTGATCGAGGGGCTTGACGGCATATTGAGAATGCCCAACGGATGCTTTGAACAGACCAGTTCCTCGACCTATCCCAATGTGCTTACACTGGATTATCTGCGAGCAAATCATAAGATTAACCCGGAAATTCAGATGAAAGCGGAGCAGTATATCAACATCGGGTATCAGCGTCTTGTGACATTTGAGTGCAAAAGCGGCGGATTTTCGTGGTTCGGGAATGAACCAGCACATCAGGTTCTAACTGCATACGGGCTACTTGAATTCAGCGATATGTCAAAGGTCCATGAGGTCGATCCGGCTGTAATCCAGCGCACTCAGAACTGGCTTGCTTCAAAGCAACAAGCCGGCGGATCGTGGAACGAGTCTGGACCAGGTATCGCCGAAGGCATTATTAATAGGCAGACCGGCGCGCTTCGCACTACTGCGTATATTGGCTGGGCGCTGGCGGAGAGTGGATATCACGGACCGGCGTTAAGCCATGCCGTAAGCTACGTTAAGGACCATTGGACTGAGGCACATGATCCTTACACACTGGCCGTCATTCTCAACATGCTCGCAAAGGTTGAGCTGGAGAGCGATTCGACTAACAAGGTTGCAGAACGGCTTATCGAGATGGCGAAATCTGATGAGCAGACCGCCTGGTGGCCAACAGACTCGCCAACATTTACCGGCGCGGCGAACAAAGGCGCCGATCTAGAAACATCGGGACTTGCCGCGTACGCCCTGCTGAAGTGGGGGCGAAATGCCGGTTTTACGAATCGAGCGCTAGCCTACCTGGTAAAATCCAAGGACAGTTTTGGTACGTGGCAAAGCACGCAGGGCACAGTCTGGGCTCTCAAATCGCTGCTATTTGCAAGCAAGGGTGGGGGATCTGGAACTGCAGGCACGCTGACTGTTTCACTGAATGGATCCAATGCAACCTCAATCAAAATCACTCCAGAAGATAGCGATGTGATGAAGCAGGTAGCACTGACGCCTTTCCTGAAACCTGGAAACAATCAAGTGTCGCTTAAATATAGTGGTAATGGGTCGCTTCTCTATCAAGTTTCAGGACGGTACTATACGCCATGGACAGAAGAGGCACGCCCGATCGGCCGGCTCGAACCTCTCTCAATTGCCGTTGTTTACGACAAGCGTAGTCTGGTTCAGGATGATATTGCTCACGTTGCTGTTACGGTCCACAACAATACCGAGCGCATTGCGGAGATGCCGTTGATCGATATTGGGATACCGCCCGGCTTCGATGTCATCCCAGATCAGTTGGCAGCTCTCGTAAAGGCTGGCAAGATCAGCAAGTATACGGTGGCAGGCAGACAGCTGATTGTATACATCGAGAAGCTTGGTCCAACCGAGACGTTAACAATTAACTACGAAGTGAGGGCTAAATATCCTGTCAAGGCCAAGACGCCTTCCAGTAAGATCTATCTATACTACAGCCCGGATAAATCCGCAACATCGGCTCCACAGGATATAGCAGTTACAAAATAGTGGATGGCTGATGAGGATTTAAATGATCACGCCGCCAGAAGGTTCTTCTGGCGGCATGAATGTGTGTGAAGAACGATACAGCATTCCGGTATGCCCCCTCACTCTTACCGGGGTTCACTGTTCGCGCGAAGAATGCGCGTAACAGCGAATAGGGCGACCACCCTGCTGGGCACTCGAAATGCGTTCGCTCCGACAGCTGATGACGCGCTTTTTACGCGCAATTCAATCAGTACGATTACCAATTAAGGCTTAAGCGCCGGATTTCTTTGGGCCTGCTTTACTGCTCGCTGCAACGCCCGCTGTTGGCGGCGTAGTTGAGCAATTGTTTGCCGTGCCTGCTTTCGGGCTGCAGCATTGCCCGCTGCATTTCTGGCTGGGGGGCCACCTGTTCGTAACTTTGTTACCCCGTACATATTGTCGACTTGTAGCGAACTTATACGAAACCCTGGCGGTGTTGAATCCATGCTGAATTTGCCTGTGATATCCACGCCAATCTGCTGCATTAGAATATGAAGCGAACTCGAGTGGTTCGGAATTGAACCGGACTTCAAGTCGAGCATTACGTCGTAGACGCCGGACCGTTCCACGTAGGTTCCAGTATACGATGCGCCGCTGTTCGTGAAGCTCCAATCGGCAGTGGCGGCGCCATCCGTGAACAGGATAAGGTTGAAGCTAGTGTCGTTGTTCGCTATGTGTCCCGTGTAACTGATCATTGGGTTGGCTCGAAATCTTCCCCTCGTGGGGCGAGGTGCAACACCTGCTGACGATACGGCAATTCGGGCATTTGTCACTGAAGTGTTTGAGGCTGTAGTGTTAGCCCGCAATACATCGTTCGTCGCACCCTCTTGAATCCATGTCTTGAACAAATTGACCTCGGCTGTCGAAAGAGGTTCGCTGCCTTTTGGCATCTGATCCCGCACGCCGGTTAGATAATCAATAAGTGTGCTCTTTGCAGGATTGCCAGCGGCTATCATTGCGCCATGGTCACTTGGAGACGTGAAGTTTTCGTAGCTAGAGACATCCAGCCCCCCGGATGGCGCAGATGTGTTGTGGCATGCCAGGCATCTCTTGTTTAGCAGTGGAAGCACCTGGAGGCGAAAAGAGACCGTTTGCACATGCGAAGGCTCGGGCCGATTTGGTCCGAGCTGACTCGGTGTATTTCGGATCTGCGGCGCAGATGGCCGCGCTGTCACAGGGTCCACTATTGCCAGTGTCTGCATCACTGTTGAGAGACCAATTGTCTGGTAAGGTTCTCCGGTTCGCACCGGTGTCAGAGTCACAACATGACTTGGGAACAGAGCCAACCAAACATCAAATTGATCTGAGCCTGAGCTAAACCGGAACACGGCGCCCTGTGCGTGATCCATCGATACTGGTGAAGTTCGAGTTAAGGTCGCCTTTGGGGATATTTTGCTGGCGATCGTTTCAATTGAATTCAACAGCTCCGCATCTCCAGACACAGAGTCCGATACATTTGCTTGAAATGAATCCATTTGCAGGAGATATTCGTAACCGTCTGGCGCCGTGATTTTGCACGCCCGACTGCCGTTATCGATAACCTTCCAGTTGAGCGGGTAAGTAAATGAAATGCCCATTTGAGCGTTTGAATACTTCTGAGCACTTGCAGCATTGGCGACTGACAACAAAAAAGCCGCCGCAGTTAACGCAAAGCTAATCCATCGAATCTTAGTTTTGATAATGGACACCAGTCTGTGCTCCCCCAATGCTAATGTATCGCAGCTTCATTGCGTATTGTTTAGTGGTATGACGTCAATTGCGGTTTCTTGTTCACATACCGTCGTTTTGCGCTTCCCTCGTCAGCTATTGCCAATGACATCCGATCATAGGGTATTACATGCAGCATTGTAACAACTCTGGTGGAGGGAACATACGGTGCACTACACGTTTTCTAGACGTTCAACATATCGTGCTATTTCGAGTCTTGCCCTGCTGCTCTTCGGCTTGTTCGCAGTAAAGGGGCCAGTGTTAGGCCAGAATGTGCCGTTGACACCGAAATCACTTGCGATTGAGTTAGAGGCTGCGCCAACCGGAGAGGCTGCGGACCGGCTCGCGGGTAGGATTCGTTTACTCATTGGCCCGTCAATTTCGACCGGCGCCGTGCGAAAACAGGATGGCGTGGTTCTTGCGTTTGCAGTAGAACTTGCAAGGTTGACGGCAGTGCAAACTCCGCGAATCGAGTTTTCCGATGGACATGCGCCGCTGCCGTTGCGTAGAGTGGGCGATACCGCAGTATACGCTGCGGTGGTTCAAATGCCTGCCCTTGCTGCAGGACACTGGACCATGAAGGTTGGAAATGAAGACCAGGCTGCAGGCGATTATGAGCTATACCCTGTTGATCCGGCCAGCATTCCGGATCCGTCGGCGCCGCACGGCAAGCTTGAGCAGCAATCTCCATTCCTAAGCGGTGTTTATCCGCAGACGACGAGGGATTGGTGGATATATGTTCCAGCCCAGTATAGTGCGGATAAGCCAGCCGCTGTTATTATCTTTCAAGACGGCGCCGCATACATTGGTAACGTTCCAAACGTACTCGATAATTTAATCGCATCGGGTCAGATGCCGGTTACCGTCGCAGTATTTATTCAGCCTGGGACGCTGCAGCCAGGAGGTGCAGCCCACGGCAACAATCAGCGTAGTTTCGAATACGACACGGTGTCCGATCAATACTCAAAGTTTCTCCTGGAAGAGATCCTCCCCGAAGTAGAGAAGAAGGTCAAGCTGCGTCACGATCCGCAAAGCCGGTGTCTGGCTGGTTTATCCAGTGGCGCTGCGTGCGCTTTTACTGCAGCCTGGTATCGGCCAGATCAGTTCAGCAAGGTATTGAGCTGGATAGGAAGTTATACCGACTTGGCTGGCGGAGCTACTGGGCTCGAAGGCGCCCACAACTATCCATCGCTGATCCGCCGAACTGAGAAAAAGGCGATTAGGGTCTATCTGCAAGATGGCGATCATGATCTGGACAATCAGTTTGGCAACTGGCCGCTCGCAAATCAAGAGATGGCTGCTGCGCTAAAGTTCAAGAAGTACGAATATCAGTTTGTCGTGGGCCATGGCGGACATAGCGGCGTTATGGGGACAGCATACTTGCCTGTATCGCTCCGGTGGCTCTGGCAGGATTACAAGCCATAACCGCTAACAAAAGCAGCGCACTCTCTACATGTTGGCGTGTTGGTGTGAAACAGGCAGGAATAAGCGATCGTACGGTCGAATAGCCCCCAACATTATGCTTCGTTTGGTTGTGTTTAGCCGGTTGCGTTTTTTATGCACCGTGCGTGCCATCCCCCATGGTCATGTGATGATTTGATGAAAGGAACAGAGTATGTTTTCTATCGGCAGTATTAGATGGAACCTGCGCTATTTCAGGCAGATCTCTGTGATCGGACTGCTATGTATTGCAGCCGGTGGGATGAATGCTCATGCAAGTGCAGTGCTTCAGGCACCGGCCTCGGCAGATAAGCTGTTCAATGATGAGAAATATGATGAAGCTAGGAAAGCATATCTGACCGCGATTAAGGCTCAGCCGAAGAACACGACTTTACGGCTTGGATTGCTGCGAACTCTATTAGCGAACGATGCGTGGAAAGAGGGGATACAGCAGTCCAAGGAGGCTGAGGCCGGGTTTCCCACCGTCAGTGACTTTCGAGGATTCGAATCACTCTTCTTAATGCGTGGAGGAAAGCCAGACGAAGCCATTGCGGCCTCAACTAAAAACATGGCTGCGACAGGATCTGGAGCGAGTTACTGGTCGCTCGTAGCAGAAGGACGCTGTCTCGCATGGAAATATGACTTCTCGGGAAGTCGAAAGGTCTTGCGACACGCTATCGAGATTCAGCCTGGATATG
>CAIXIX010000529.1 GCA_903919615.1 uncultured Chthonomonas sp. | reverse complement strand
GGAATTGGCAGCAGCAGCCGCTGGATCCAAGAAAGGAGTTGAGCAGTGCATTCACCAAGAGTTCGCGTACCACACATTGCCCTACTTGCGCTCCTGTTTTCCTCCCCTGCCGATGCTGTGCCTTTGCAGAACGCGCCGGACTGGAAACATACCATAGAGAATGCCAAGCCGCATCAAGTGATAGAACTGCCTGCAGGTTCCATCTCTCTTGGTGATGTAATCGTTCCCCCTGGAGTTCAGGTCCACGGGGCGGGAGCGGAGATGACAACAGTCGTTTCTGCCGGCCACAAAGACGGCTTTTTTCTGAGTAGCGGCAGCAAACTTTCTGACCTTACCGTGCGCGAGGCACTAGAAAACGGAGTTCACGTCAGCAAAGCAGTCGGCGTGAATGTTACTAACGTCCGATCAATCGCCTGCCTCACCGGGCTTCTTGTCGATCACGCAGATCAATTCCGCGGTACAAATCTAGTACTTGCAAAAAACAGGAGTGGTGGGAGCCTACTGACAGTCTCAAACTCAGCGATCATTAACTGCACCATCGTCGATGACACCGCGATCGGTCTTACAGTATCACGCGCTAATCATGTCGCAATATTTAACAATCTAATACTCAATTTGCCAACTGCAGTTTATCTTGCCGACAACAATATTGCCCTCACGCTCGATAATAACCTATACGTCGCAAACTACATCGGCAAACTCGAAGGTGAGGTTGCACGAACCACACTGCCAGGCTGGCAGCGGATCACGGCTAACGATGCACATTCGCTATCGCTGCCAGTTGAATTCAAAGACGCAAGTGCTGGGGATTACCGACCGATCAACACGCTCTTCTGGGCTCCATCGATAAGCGTTGTGTCGGGATGGGCCGCTGCTTCTGCCTCTAGCTACAATGCCCCCGTGGCCGACATCGCTGGCCGGCAACGTCACCAGAGCATCGGCGCCTACGAGCCATCGCTGCCCGCGTGTCGACCGCCAAACGGTTCGTTCACAATTCGTTCAGACTATGGCGTCAAGAGTGCGGGGCTCTATACGACGGATGGTATTCGCATTGTCACACTATTTCAGAATCTCCCGTTGCATCAAGGCAATCATGAGTTCTGGATACCTGCCAGGGATGATCGGAACAGACCCATACCTCCTGGCAGCTACGAAGTGCGCGTCGTCGAAAGCCGACTCAGAAACAGATATCTGGGGCTGGCCGGCAACTTTGGCCGAACCAGCAATCGGCTCGATAACTGCTCCTGGGCTGAAGAGATGTTCGCCTTTGATCCGCTGGACCGGATTTACATCGCGCAGAACTCCTTTGAAAATGGCATGGGCGTACGTGCATTTGACACCATGTACGTCAATCCGCGCTGGATGATGCCGGGTGGAGGTGGCACTGTAGGCCTCGCTGCTGAATCACAGTGGTTGTACTACCTTCAGAAAAATGGAGGCAATAAATACAATCTGCGCCGTATCAATCTAGACTCCGGTAAAATGGGCAAGTTCGGCAAAGACGCTGGAAATCGCATCCTGACATCTCCCTTTTCAGATCGCGTGCGGGGCATGGCTGTCCTCGACGGCAAGCTGTACCTGTCGGATAGTGGAGCGGGACGAGTCTACGAGGCAGATTGTGATGACCCGCACTTTTCGGAGGTTGAAGTATTGCCCGGCGCTGCGAGCATAACAGCAGATGTGAGCACACACCGACTGTGGGCCATTGGATCCGAGGGAAAGATCTGGACGCTTGATGCCAAATCCAGAACGAGCACACTCCACACCTCGCCAGTGCTGGATCCGTATTCGATATCTGTATGCAATGGCAAACTCGCCTTGCTCTCCACAACCACTGGCAAGGTCCACATCTACGACTGCACAGACCCCGGCAATCTGAGGCCATTACACACGATCGGAACCGGCGATGGGCCATACGGTCCGATGAAACCGAATCGCTTCTGGTTTCAAACGCGGCCAGGCAAAACTGTAAATACAAAAGTTCATGTCGCAATAAACAGTCACGGCGAAGTCGCAATAGTAGATGGGCAGCGGGTCTCTTTCTGGGCAGCTGACGGATCGCTCAAGAAGCAGGGGCTTGGGTTTTGGGGCCAGCATAATACGATAGGACGGCTGGCAGGCGATGACGATATTCGCTGCTGGGATATTAACGGTACCTACTCGATTAAATTCGATAGCAAGAATCGGCTCTGGTCCCCGGACACACACTGGGAATTGCCCCCGTATACGTACGACGACCGAGCACCGCGCCATTTCTTTGCTGCTGGAGGCAAGAACTTCGGCGTCTACACCGTTCGGCTTGGAGATCCCGGTAAGATGCCTGATGGTAAGCTTGGCCTCACGGGATTTGAGAATAACGCACAGACTTCCGGAGTGCTTGTGGTCCGTCTGGATGAGCGTAAGGCAGTGCCAGTGAGCCTCTACCTCCGGCATTCGACGCTCGGGACGCTGGTTGAAATACACGACACGAACAACGATGACATCATCGACGCAAACGACAAGGTCGTCGAAATTCGTGTTCCCGGTGGTGGTCCAACTTTTCTACCGGATGGCCGTTATGGCACGATGCCCGGGTGCAACGGTGACCTGATCTACACGAACACGTCGGATGCATCCACGACTGGTACCATTGTGCGGATGACCGGTCTGGACCCGTCTGGAACCTATCCGACTTACGCGTGGGACAGGCAGGAGAAGATACCTTGCCGAGATGAGCAGAACGCTCAGTTCATCTCGCCCTATGACTTTAAGACTCCTGAGTTCGCGAACCGCACAGTACAGCTCGCTCCGCTCAGCGATGGCGGGTACGCGTCCTCGGTACAGCTGAACAGCTCCGGCGGCACCGGTTTAGCCAACGGAGCAGGAACAGATATTGTCGGCATCGGCAAAGAGGGCCGCCTCCGATGGCTCACCAAGTTTAACGCGACCGAAGGAACGGAGGGGGTGCAATCGATCCCGAAGTACGGTCTCGTAATGGGCATGATGACTACGCAGTGCGACTACATGGTTGTGGATGAGGATGGACTGGGGATGGGAGCGCTATCCATGCCGCGTGAGTCTCACTGGGGAGGAATGTGGTCCGACCATGCGCAACAGCAGCAGGCATGGGTTGGCAACGACGGCAAGCCGTACTACCTTCTGGGAGATTATTCCGTAAATGGCCTCCACTGGTTTGCCATCGACGGAACAGAGAACACGGTTCACCACCGCATTCCCGTTAGGTTAGACAAAACTCATGCCGACGTACTGGCGAATTTGCCTGGACTAACGCCACAGAAGTTAACCAAACCACCCACTGTTCACGTGACGATCCCCCGCCTTGTTGCACCACTGACAATTGATGGCGATATGCGAAAATGGCGTACGGCTGGCATTGCCCCGCTGACACTCATTACTCCTGATACGGGCACGCCCGATATCATTGGCCCGCAGGATTGCAGTGCCGTTGTGCGAATGGCATATCACGGCACCGACCTCTACGTGCAGACCATCGTATTTGACGATATCGTGTCTTTCCATCAGCCTCTCGAACAGATGAACGCACAAGACGGCATGGAGTTCATCATTAACTCATTTATGTCTGGTTTCAAGTACAACGTTGCAATTACAGCGGATCATGGCCCAACTGTATATCGCAACAAGTTCGTTCAAAAGCAGTTCGACCGGATCTATACCGATGCTCAGGTTCCTCGCTCGATCAAAGTGCTGGATAATGCTGAGGAGGTCGAAGAAAGACGGTTCATTGAGTCGATCTACGGCGTAGATCTATCCAGGTCGCATGTGATCGTAACTGAGTTCAAACTGCCGTTAACTGCGGCCATCGGCTTAGATGGAGATCCATCTGTCCTTCCCGAGGTCGGCCCGGGTAAGAGTTTCTGGATCGGGTTCCTAATCAACGACAACGACATCCCTGGCGGTGACATTCAGAAGTACATGGTCTGGCCAAGCACCTACGGCAACTTCAATGTTAAGGAGGCTGGCGCGTTGGCGACGTTGGAGTAGTATTTTAACTACCTAAGAATCACCAGCTCCGCAAACTTCTCCATCTCTTCAAGCTGTGGGCTGCATTGAAGAAGCATGAAGTCGACGCCGATGGCTTCGAACTCTGCAATGCGAGCTTTGATAGTATCTGGAGACCCAACAAGGCCGCTTCTCAAACCTCGATTTGATACCGAGTAGTCTTCCAGCGAGACACGCTGCTCGAGCTGTGTTCCTTCGAGCCACTGCTGGTAATTTGAGTATCCGCCTGCGGATTGTTGAACATCGGTAATTCGTGCTCGCTCTTCGGCGGCTTCAGCATCAGTATCCCGCACGATACTGTAAGCGGCAACGCCAAATTTCAATGGCGGCAGCCCTGACTTTTCGCGGCGGGCTCGCATATCAGTTACACGCTCCCCTATCTTCTCAGGTGTGTCGCCATGCATAACGTAACCATCGCATGTTCGAGCGATGAGGTTCTTTGCCGACTCGGATTCGCCGCCAGCGTATAGCAGCGGCCGTGGCCGATTTGCTACCGGTTTTGGTTGCAGCACATTGTCAACCACACGGTATCTCTCACCAATGTAAGTAAAGTTATCCTGGGTCCATACACCATCCAGAACCGTGAGCCACTCTGCAGTCCGAGCGTATCGATCGTCATGCTGCTCAAAAGTGATGCCGTACTTAGCTGCCTCATCGGCCCACCACGAGGATACAACGTTGAGGGAGAGCCTGCCTCCGCAGATGTGATCGATATTGGAAGCCTGCTTGCCTAGTTGTGCTGGATTATGAAATGTTGGCCGAACAGCCACCATGATCTCCTGCGACTTTGTGACTGCAGCTAGCGCAGCGGCGGTAGACCAGGCATCGAGAGACGGTGCGTCAATTCCCTTGATGTCGTTTAGGTATAGCTCGGCAACCAGAACCAGATCAAAACCGATCTGTTCTGCACGCTGCGCTACCTTCGCCGCATACTCCCACGTCGGTGGCATCTGCTCATCGTCAACATTACGCAGCCATCCCCCAAAAATCGGCAGCCAGTATCCAAATCTCATAATTGTTAGTTCCGTGCTTCCGAAATCAAGTAGTCAGCTAAATTCACATGAGGATCGAAGCCTATTACATTGGGTGCATCTGCGACAAAGTTGGATAGTGCATTGATATCGTAATACAGAATTGAGCCGTCTCTGTCGTCAACCATGTATTCGATACCGCCGACATCGATGCCTGCCGATTGCGCGATTGCTTCAACTGCCCCAATAACTTCTTTGGGTGGAGTGTAGGCTTCCACTTTCAGACCCGTGCGAGGCGCATCCACCGGGCACGTGCTTCGCTCGAGCTCTACTCCACCGGTCGTCTGGCAGATATCAGCAGGACAGAGATTAAAGCTGTCGCCCGTTGTGTGTACATTGATGGCATAGACGTACTTACCGCCGATCGTTTCAACGCGAGTGATATAACCTCCCCGGGGAGCGACGTACTCCTGCACGAGAGCGGTATGATCGATGCCGAGATTAACAACTCCCTTGTTTACAGCATCGGTTAGCTCTTCCATCGTATCGTAACGAACGATACCTGCCCCGCTACCTCCGATATTTGCCTTTACCACCACAGGAAACCTCAGGTTCGCAGCCGCCTGAGCAGCGAGCGATGCGTCGTTAATCACGGATGCTCGAGGGTAGCCAAGTCCCAATCCAGATAGCAGCTGAAGTTGCATGCCCTTGTTGATTTCGTTCAGGTAAGCGCGGCTGCCGTTAATGACACGTATCCCCAGTCGCTCCAAATGGTGAACGTAACCAAGTGTATAAAAGATGCCATTACCTGCGCCACGAAGATAGGCAGAAGGGCTCATTCGATTGAAAAATATACCGTAGAGATCGCGCTCTATCTGATTGCCAGGATCGTAGGAATGAGTCTTTGCGTCGATTGACACATAGGAGACGCTTCGACGATCAAGCTCGCGAAATAGCGGTTTGAACCATTCCGGATGTTCGTGATATATGGCCAACGGTTTACTTTGGTTAGGCATCTGCTGTCTTTCATTTATCGTGATCAAATATTATACGCTGCAATTCATGCGCATATTCCAATACAGAAGCACGCCCCGGAACCGCTGTCTTCGCGCAAGCGGAGGTAACGAGATCAGCCTCGCCGAAAGCCACTATACGGACGAGTGTTTTATCAGTCACTGATTGCGATGCAAGGGAATACAATCGTAGTCAACGGAAATTGAGGCCGGAGAAATGAAATATCAGCTACCCGTTGCAGTTTTGTTACTCGTGACGGCGGTCTGCGGCTGTGGACACGGGGCCCCTGCCCTCAACAGCGGCAACGCAGCAAATCAGGCGTTTTCATATGGTCAACTTACTGGCACCGCAGATGCTTTGAGTTCGCCATTAATTTCGACCAGCACCTCCGTTTCGGTGCTGGCCCAGACTGGCAATGTAAACACACTGAAGCTTGGAAGCACTTGGGACATTGCCCACACAAAGATTGCCTTCACCAGCAGTCTCGATGGCACTGCTGGGATATACACCATGTATCCAGACGGCTCGAACGCGGTCCGGATCACAAAATCGCCTGGAGTTTATCAAACACCGACATGGTCGCCAGACGGAAGCCAGATTGCTTTCGGCAGCGCCGATGGCCATCTATATATAATGAGCGCAGACGGCTCAAACCAGCGTAAACTCACCAGCAGCTCTACCACAGACGGTCAACCCGCTTGGTCACCCGATGGAACCCGCATCGCATTCTCAAGCAACCGCGCTGGTTCCTCGGAGATCTATGTCATCACCCCAGACGGCTCCAATATAACTCGTCTGACTAGTCCCCCGATCACAGCTTCAGCACCGTCCTGGTCTCCAGATAGCTCAAAGATCGCATTTGTTGGCAATATTGGTGGTAACAGCGGTATCTGTTCAATGAACGCTGACGGTTCCAACCCCGTCCGGCTAATTAGTACTGGTTACGATCCCCTGGGTGACAGCGGCAGCTACGACAGGTTCCCATCCTGGTCCCCTGATGGATCCCGCATCGCGCTTGTGAGCTTTTGGGACGATGCCCTGTACATTATGAGCCCGGATGGTTCAGGGCGCAAAGCAATAACTCACAACGTTTCACCTGATGCTGCTCCAACGTGGTCACCCGACGGCGCTCGGATCGCGTTTGAATACGAAGGGTACACGCGCGGTTTGATGCAGGTCTACGTGATTACCACAGACGGTTCCAACCCGACAATGCTCACGCAGAGCTATCTCGCAAATGCCTTTCCTGCCTGGTCACCACATCTTGCGCCGCGCAATATTCTCGGAGCTGGAGGTCAGATGGGCTCCAATTGCGGCGGTTTCCTCTATTCCCAGACAAGCAATAACATACCGGCAAGTATTGTAACGTTCACTCGTCGAACAACCGCACTGCCTCTGTTGGTGTCCTCGCCGTCAGGCGCGAATGCCCAAAACACAGCGATCCTCTGCCAAATTGAATCCGCCAACAATACATTTGCTTTTACGGACTTCAGATACTGGAATTTATCCGATCCACTACCTCATCGGCTGGATTTAACTCGGGTCGCAGTCTCAAAAGGTGCACTCATAAGCTTCGGCGCCCAGGATGGCCTTGTTCACTCGTTCGTCTTGTTCAGCACACCCGGTAGTACCGGGACTGGACCCGGCACTCCCCAGCTTACCGAAGCAAACGGCCAACGCATTGCAACTGGGACATTTGTTGGAGTTTGGGATGGTAATGGCAACAACCTGGCTCCACAGGGTGCGAGTACGGTTACGATGGACTCTACCACTGGATCGATCATCTCGTTGAGATAAAGAAGCGGTAATATCTATCCAAACCGCGGATCTCGGAGTTACGATGAATATATCTGACAGGGATTGCCCAGCAACCGTTCTGGCAATCGAGAGCGAAACAGCACGCTTGGGATTTCCGATGGCATCTGATCGACTTACTGGCTCCCTGTTACGCACACTGGCTGCATCCAAGCCCTCGGGTGAACTGCTGGAACTCGGCACGGGGACAGGGCTCGGTACTGCCTGGCTGCTTGAAGGGATGAGCGCGGATGCGAAACTCACAACGGTAGATAACAACTCGACCGTCGTTGATGTCGCCAGGCGAATTCTGGACCCGGATCCTCGTGTAGATTTTAATGTTGCGGACGGCGCAGAGTTCCTTGCATCACTGCAAGGAACGAGATTTGATCTTATCTTCGCCGATACGTGGCCCGGGAAATTTGATCACCTTGAAGAGGCGCTACAGCTGCTCAAAACTGGTGCCCTGTACATCATCGACGACCTGCTGCCACAACCGAACTGGCCGGAGGATCATGCGCCAAAGGTGCCGGATCTCATCAACAAACTAAAGGCCAGACACGACCTGAGCATTGTAGAGCTTAACTGGTCAACCGGAATAATCATCGCGACGAAAATTGAGATTGGCTTCCGTGAAAGGTTCAGATAAATGACACTCAGAACGCCCAAGGGACGCATTCAACGTAATGCTCACGTACCAGAACATAAGGAAGTACTTCAGGCATTGATTGTTCTGATGGACACAAACCCACTTGTTTGGCGGCGGCTCGAGGTACCAATTGACTACTCGTTCTGGGATCTGCATGTTGCAATTCAGGACGCGATGGGCTGGAAGGACTATCACCTGCATGAGTTTCGCTGCCCTCAATTTGCAAGGGCTGGGACCAAGATCATTGGAATTCCGGATGATAATGGGTTTGAGAAGCCCGCTGCGCCTGGCTGGTCAATTCCTATCGACATCTATGCAGGGATTTATAAATCTATGCCGTTTGAATACGTATACGATTTCGGAGATGGCTGGCGCCATCTTGTATCGTTCGAGGACCGATACCGTGTTGAAGAAGGTGCTACCTACCCACGGTGCGTAGCAGGCGCACGGAGGTGCCCACCAGAGGATTGCGGCGGGACGCACGGTTATCTGGGTTTTCTTGAGGTTATTCGCGATAAAACGCACCCCGAACACAACGAATATTTACAGTGGGTCGGCGGGAAGTTCAATCCGGACGACTTCAAACCTGAGAGCATTAAATTTGACGATCCAGATATGCGGTATCGCGTTGCGTTTGAGGGTGAGGAGTATGAGGCGGGTTAGAGAAATCTATCAGGCATCCAATTGTGATCTTAATGAGGGGAGAAATAAATGTAATGTTTTAATCGCGCGTCACCGTATTTCAGATGATCGCTTGTTGATCGCAATTAGATACACCGACTACGCGCATTAATTGAGTGATAGGAGCAGCCGATTTTCATTCGCTCACTTTACGATAAACTGATTGATCGCATTCAGCGCTGGTTCGGGCTCATATTATGGGAGCTTCGGATGCAAGGCTGGGGGCGAAACACGAGGTCTCGCATTTGCGGGTTCCTCATCGTTGTTGTATGCGTGTTTTGTATGCTTTGGGCGCTCACTCTTTGGCGGATACGTGCCGGATGGGTTGAATATCGTGTTGAACAATGGGTTTCGAGAGCAGCGATGCAGACTCCAATTTCTGAAGGCTCGTATGCTCTATCTCGGTCCGGTTTCGCCTTCACCCTCCTCAAGTTTTGCGCGCTCGTCATCGGCATTGCGGCTCGCATTTTCATTCCCGGCGTCTCCGGCAGCACCGTCGCTGCCGATCGCCGAACTGGCAGGCTTGCCGAACTCCGAACTACCCTCTATACATCCGGTGACATTGTCGCTGCGAAGACAGTGGCGGCCGCAGCTAACTATCTGGGAGCTTTCACCCTCATCCTCGTCGTGATGGTCCCAATTCTGGTTATCTCCGATACCTCCACGATGCAAACTCTGCTAATCTACTTGGAAATGGCAGGAAGCGTTTTATTGATAGCAGCCTTATCAGTGATGTGCTCCGTAATAGTCTCGTACGGTAACTACGGTCGCGCAATCGCCTATATGATCTGCTGGCTGCCTTTCCCATCCTTGTGGACGGTTACCCTGGCCGCCGCTGGTTATCTTCCGCAGGGTTTTGGCATCAGACAGAAGGGCTTCACAATCCCTCACGACTGGAGCATGGAAAACCTGACCTACTTCCAGATCGGATTTTCAGCGCTTATAATCGTTATGTCGTACCTGGTAGCTGTGTGGCAGCTTTTCCCGAAAGACAGGGCAAGGAACAAGAGAAGGAGAACGAGATGAAGGTGCTGCTGGTCGGTCCTGAGTTCGAAGAGAACCTATCTCTGCGCTACCTGGCTTCGGCGCTCGAGCACGCCGGACATAGCGCCATCTTGGCGAGGTTCGACAGCGAGCAGTACGTGCCCGGCGTAGTAAAGACAGCGATGGAGGGCCGACCCGGTATTATCGGCCTCTCCATGGTCTTCCAGGTTCGCGCTCGCGAGTTCTTTGAACTGGCTCGTACTCTCCGTGCTGCTGGTTATTCGGGGCATATCACCGCAGGAGGACATTTCGCGACCTTCGCAGGTGAAGCGATCCTCAAGGATGTTCCCGAGATTGACTCAATTATACGTCAGGAGGGCGAAAACACGCTTGTCGAGCTTGCAGATGCGTTCGATCGTCAGGAGTCGCCTCACGAAATCGCAGCGATCTGCGGAATGGTGACAAGAGGAATAGACGGCCGCGTCATCGTCGCCCAACCCCGTACCCAGACTGCAAACTTGGACACTCTCGCATTTCCCGTTCGCGATACAACTCCCGAGGTTCATCTTGGCGTAAAGACAGCTTTCATGGTGGGCAGCCGAGGATGTTATGCCGACTGCGAGTATTGCTCGATTTTCGCCTGGCATGAAGCGGCCATCGGCAAGCGATATCGGCTGCGATCCGTCGCGAATATTGCGACCGAGATGGAAGCGCTCTATTTTGACCGCGGAGTTCGATTTTTTGTGTTTCACGATGATAACTTCTTTCTGCCGACGGCCGCGGCAAATCGCAAACGGTTTCTTGCGCTGGAGGCTGAGCTTAACGCGCGCGGAATTCGCGATATCGGTTTGATGCTGAAACTACGACCCAACGACTGTGACGCCGAGAATATTCAGATCCTGAAACGCATGGGGCTGCTGCGAGCATTTGTAGGGATCGAGAACGCAAGCCAGCAACAGCTTCGCACCCTGGGGAGAGACTCCACGGTCGAGGACGTTGAAGCGTGCTTGAGAATGCTCAAAGAACAGAGTATCTATGCGACGTATAACATTCTGCTCTTCGATCCCTACACCACTCTGCAAGATGTGCGAGAGAACATCCGGTTCTTACGAAACAACACATTCTATCCCTTTAACTGGTGCAAAGTTGAACCTTATGCGGGAACAGAACTGGAGAAGCGCTACGGCCGCGAGAACCGGCTGATTGGCGACTACCTGGGCTATGACTACCGAATGGACGACCGCCGTACGCGCACACTGTACGAGCTGTTGAGCCCCGCATTCTACTATCGAAATTTTGATTATTTCGGTCTCGCAAATCTGAATATCGGCATGGGCTACCACCTGCAGCTACTGAAACACTTCTATCCGAATGCCGCATCGTCTGAACTGTGCGCGGAAGCGCAGAGATTGGTTGAAGAGATCAACAGATCGGCCCT
>CAIXIX010000528.1 GCA_903919615.1 uncultured Chthonomonas sp. | reverse complement strand
TCAGCGCCAAGCGAAAGGAGGACCTTACACAAGACCGATACATGGGTGGTACATTTTCAATATATCAAAATCTTGCATTTTCACTTGACCAATGACACGTGCGTTGCCCACTTCGTAATCAGTGTACGAGTTCCAAGTCGGGACGCAGTGTTTCGGTTCACACTTAGGAGGAACAGTTACAAGCTGCGCATGCCTATCAGAGGACCACGCAAGGGAAGGCCAGATTGCGAGCAACGGTTGTGTTTTAACATCGACTAGTTCGCCTCGCTCGGTTAGGCACCGGACAGGCCCGTTATTTAGGTCGCGTAAAACGCGGTCTCAGGTGATGATTGTCTCTTCACTTGCCAACTTCCGGTGGACATGGAACCAGGAAGTGGGTCAATGCCTCGTTTTGGGCCATCAAATGCCCAGATTGGCGCAAATGTGGGCTCTACCGGGCAGGTTTGCCATCAGGTTTGCCTTTCTGGCGCGCTTCGTCACTGCCGCGACCGCTGGATACATCACGCGGCAACGACGTTACTTTGCGGATCAGACAACCGCCTAAAGCGGCATTTCGGCTGCTCTTCTAGCTTCTTGATTTCCTTGCAGATCGACATCGTGTTGCTTTCTCCCATTGATTGATAGAAGCTGATCAATTTTATCGGTATTCCCCGAAAGAACGGTCGCAGATATCGGGGAGCATCTTTGACGCAATGATTTCACTCGGGTTCTTCTGCCAATGCCCAAAATTTCATAGCCACGCGTCTGAAAAGGACCGATGCGTTTTCACCAAAGATAAGATCCCGCACATTGCGTTTACGCTG
Source organism: uncultured Chthonomonas sp. (assembly GCA_903919615.1). Classification (GTDB taxonomy): domain Bacteria; phylum Armatimonadota; class Chthonomonadetes; order Chthonomonadales; family Chthonomonadaceae; genus CAIXIX01. The sequence goes on along the minus strand of CAIXIX010000528.1, from coordinate 2,418 downwards.
TCGCACATAGATCGTGGTCAGAAAATATCCCAGGAGATCGGCGCCGGATGTGAGCGCAAATTGCACAACAAAAGTGTTCTCTAGCATTTGAAAGCACAGCTCATGGACCTGAATATCTTGGTCACGGATGTTAGATTTCGCAACAACGTGACCGTGTTTTACAACGTTTTGGGCACTGGACATCTTTTCTGGAAGTGGCCGTAACGGTCCGACGGAGCCGGTAGAAAAAGAAGGCTCAGTCTTAATGTCGCCATTGCTGAAAATCTCGTCGGCAATTGCGTAAACAACGGAATAAGCGTTGTCATATGACGCATGATTTCCAGCTAAACGTACGTACAGTACTAGTGAATCTATAGCTTCACCTTTAATGGATGTCACCATGCATTCAATTGCATACATGCCGAGTGCTGCATCGTAATCCTGATCCATAAGCATCACTGAGAATGTCGTACCAATAGAATGTTCAAGGGACAGTGGCACAGGCAGTACGAGTTTAGTTGCAACGCCATCGGACGCCTGTTCAGCTAACGAGGATGGGTTCGAGCCAATTGAGTTCGCGCCCCTCAACGAGCGTTGGACAAACCTGGTAACAAATACCGAGTACACTGAGCGGATCTGCCGCTCGTTGCGTGAAATAGTATCGTATGCCTGTTCTTTCGACGCCGCATTCTCTAACGATGAGAGTATGTCTGAAATATAACCTAACTCAGAAACTTCATGGAGCGTTGCGTCCAGGGAATTCCGTGTCTCCGCATCCATTTCATTAGAAAGGAACACGGCTCTATGTGCGATGTTACACGTTGAACATAGCTCCTTTATTACGTGCAATCCTCTGCCTGAACGCAGCGCGAATTCGATCAGACCACCCGACGCACACTGCTCGTTGAGCCGGATCATACTGCTGAGCAACCGTCCGTGCCTTTCCGCCAGCTCGTTAAGAGTGGCATCGCTAATGGGTTGAAGGAGCACGTCGGGATGGCCAGTTTTAGGGAGCAGTTGATAGCGATACATGCTGAACGCTCTCACGACACCCATATTACGGCATATCAACTGGACCACCTCGTGTTCGCTGACAGCGGCCCGAAGCGATGTCGCAAGTCGCTCCAGTTGTTCAAGCAGGAACTGATCGTTGTACATCTCGTTCCAGACGTCCGCTAGTGCGCGTCCATCTTCAGACACACTTATGAAATTACGAGCGAGCACCCGTGCGTCTCTGCTCAAGATCACTAGATGCGCGGAACCGGCAATGAGGCCAATACGATTCGAGCTGTTGCGAACCGCGTTCTTCGAAACATCGGATGCAAGCGCTTCGTTTAGCGCCGTGATCACAGGCTCAACTTGAAGCATGTTTCCCTCAATTGCAATCAATCATGGCAATCATTAGCCCAACGGTGTAGCTCGCCTCGATAGCTGCCGCTCCGGTTCCCAAAAATCCGATCTGTACGGCCGATTTTAGGGCTTCCAAATCTATAACCAAGCTGGGTTCTATTAGATCGACCACAGACTCTAGTGGGACATCGAATTGTAGCGCCGAACCTTCTTCTATCTCGCCAGCAGCAAACGCATTGATGTCATAACGGATATAGTTTAAATAACCAATGGCCTGTTGCAGCGTAAACTTGCCAGCGTAATAGTAGTTGAACGCCTGAATCGCCATGTCCAGAAGGTTAAAGAATTCATCGTCCCGTCCGTTCGAGTCGGTTCGGTTCACAGGACTGTCAGAGCAGTAAACGAACCAATTCTTCCCATGCCTCCCCGGATCCTCGCTCACAAACCTGCCAGTGGCCGGATCCATGTACCGTGCCTGCATGTAGATGAGACCGGTGTTGTTGTCACTCGGATGGCCGAGATTGCCGACAAACTTGTGAGCGCTTGTTCCGTTGGGATTGACACCGCTTCTCACATTACCGTAAACATCGTAATTTCGGCTCGAAGTTATTACACCGGCGGGGCTGACTTCCGCGAGGACGGAACCCAGGCCATCAAAAAGATTCCACGAGACAGTTCCCGCAGTATCATCCCGCCGATATTCCGGGCCTCGTGCGCCTATGAGGTAAGTTGCAGTGCTGGCACCGTTGCGCAGTTCTCGGACGAACATCGATGCATCGAGCGCGAAATCTGCGGTCACGCCGTTCACGACGGACCTATGTCGAAGTCCATCCGCCGCATAAGTGAACTGGCTGGTTGTGCCATTATAGACACATTGGGTCATCCGGTTCTCGGAATCCCACGTGTTGGTTCTGCCTCCGCCCGTCAGGGTGTTGCCGTTGGCATCATTTGTATAGGCGTTGCTGGCACGACTGAGGAGCATATTCGCATTGTTATAGGTGTAATTCTCCGTTCCGTTGATTCCTCCTCCTGCATCGGTCTTACTCAGTCGATTTCCCATCGCATCGAAGGTGTAGGACTGCGTTTGGC
>CAIXIX010000527.1 GCA_903919615.1 uncultured Chthonomonas sp. | reverse complement strand
GATCTCAGAAGGCGTATTGCCCCCCACGGAGGTCGCAAGCGAATTAACGCCAATCGGCTGCAGGCTAAGGCCCGGCCCCTCCCAATCAATTCCAAAATTTGCGGCGGGAAGCTCATCGTACAGCCAGTCAACCTCGATCGAATGGAGACCTGCCGTTAAAGCAACGCATTCTGCTTTCGCTGCGGTTCCATACTGACCATCCCGAACAATCACATTGTGCAGATCGATCCGAAGTCGATACGCTCCATCGATATGCGAATGGAACAGATAGAGCCCCGTGTTTGGCGCTCGCAAATAGCCGTGATAACGCAATGCAAATCCGGCGCCTCTCTCTTCGCGTATGCCCGCATCGAGGCCTCGTGAGATGCCGCTCCGAACCTTAGTTCCCACTGCGAGCTCAGCGAGTCGTACCCACCGGTGAGACTCGTTCGGATCAAAGACCGATGAGTTGAAGTAGTTCTGCTTTCTCGTTTTATCCTGTATGGACAATGTGTAGTTCAAGCCCGGCACAAGCCTGCGCGGAGCGGCGACGGCTGGCGACGGATGAACATCGATCGGGTTGATTATGATGGGCACAGAATGATGATCGAACACATCTACCAGCGTAAGTCTAACCGAGGAGTTTGCCATCGTGGCTAGAATTAACGCCTCACGAGTAGACGGATCTAACTCCTGCTTTACTGCAATAGGAGAGCCCTTGCAGCTAGGGTTATCAAAGAGCTCGATCCGATACCCGAAGAGCGGACTGCTGTTCCGAGCAGCATCCCATTTCACACACACCTGATTGCCACAGCGAACCGCAGAGGCATGGGACGAGGCAGGGGCATCCAGGTTCGGCAGATCGGGCTGCTTTACCGTGAACGAGACCTTCTGGTCTCCGGGCAGCCAATGTCCCGTTAGCATCTGAGGCAGGTGATCCGGCCTCTGCGCATACTCAATGGCCACGTACTCATGATCGCCCTCTGGGGCTTTATTGACAACTACGTACTCGGTATGATCGATGGAGATCGTGTCTGTTTTCGCCCATTTGCCGTCTTTGCGGGCGTAGCCCAGGCGACGATGCAGGGAACGAACTGTGTTTTCGCCCTCGAGTGGCTCAATAAAGCCGCTGTTACCTGCGAACGAGACGGCAGGGATCGGAAGCCTGGCAATGCCGATTAAATGCCATTCGTTGGCTGCGATGTCCTTGATCCACCTGCCGACATAAGCATGTCCATCCGGTTTCGTGGGCTGCCACACTCGGGCCAGCATCGTATACCACTGTCGGCTCGTTACAAAGGGCCAGTTCACGGAGCCCATCGTGCCGCTGCTGCCTTCACCGCCGTAGTCGTTCCGAATGTAAAGGTTCGGCGCGACATCGGTAAACCTAACCGGGCTGCCGTCGGCTCCAGCGCCCCAGAAGGTCCACACATTTCCCGGCCGAAACTTGCTCTGCAACTCTTCACTCAGGTTGGGCAGTCCGCCGGGTGCCGACGGCGCGCCGGATACAAAACCGCCATAAAAACTGATGTTATTAGGTTTTGGATTGAAGCTGGAGTTCCAGTTTGCGTAGTAGGTTCCCGATGGCCACCATGGCCACCGTAAATCCATCATGATGATGTCGGATCCGTTGGGGATGTTTTCGGAGTACCAGGTGGCGTGGGCCGCTAGTGGCGCAAGTGCCACCAATAGAACGGTTACAATGTGGGTTAAATGAGTGCGCGTTGATCGGTTGTGGGTTTGAACGATTAACATGGCGGCAATGGTCATCTCACACAAGCACAAGATTTTAAGCGGGCCAGCACTCGATCATATTGTAGCGGAGTGTGGATTGTCAAGAGGTGTTTGGATTTATGGCTACGCCACGGTGTTGAGCTGGTCGCCGCGTCGCTGTGATGTGTTTTCGTCGATAGGTTTACTCTTCGGCGGAAGCGCTTGCCCCGTGATAGTGCTTTCTCAGAGGCTCCGCCTCCGAACCTCCGCTAAGGAGGGCTCACGCCGCCCAGGCTGGTATTTCCTCAGGTCGCTTCGCTCCACGGCGTGCGCCTGATTCCGGTCTGTGCCAAATGGTTACATTTCCTCCCGCGATTGAAAAAAGGGCATGGCACAGGGAAAAGTAATCAGGGACAAGGGAAAAGTGTGCCGGTGCGTGTCAAGAGCCGTGGGACGAATCTTCCTAACAATTAGGGAAGTTTTTCAGTTCCCCGTATTGCCAGATCGTATATGCCCGGCCAGTTTGGACAGTGGATGTGACGCTGCTATCAAACTGTAGTCTACAGGCTGCTAATAAACTTAGTCACATACATTCCTTGTGCTCCACCTTGTGTCCCCGTGCCAATTCGCACGCCGCGTTTATCACACAAGGAAATGCTGACAGACACGTCATTTCGAAGTGAACCTCAGGCGATCGAGAAATCCCCCACATTTCGCCCATCAAGATGCATTTGATTTCGCAACACCTGGAGCCCGCTTCTCCGCAGGCGGCAAAACCTCTCAACCCCTGACTACAACCATCGAACGCATAATCTTGGAGACCGCGTGTCCCCACGCGGCAAAACCTCGCAGCCCCTGACTGCAACCATCGAACTCTGCGCATACCGAACACGGAAGCGCTCGCGTAAACGTCAATTCGACGTGAGCCTTAGGCGATCGAGAAATCCCCCACATTTCGCCCATCAAGATGCATTTGATTTCGCGACACCTGGAGCCCGCCTGGGGTTCACTGCTCTAACGACCTGCGGTGGTCGTCATGAGAGGGTAACGCGGTCCTCGAAGAACGCCAGATTCTCGAAGATTGCCATCGTTTTGCAAATCCACTGGTGGCAGTCTTCGTCGCGTAGCACAAATGTGCTGTCAGGTCTCTGAAGTTGATAAGGTCTTTGACGTAATGGCCATTCAAGGAAACGTAGCTGCTAGTTGCGAACGAGAATTCCTGACTTCATTTATCAGTGCACAACAACGTTAGACAATGTCAATTCGATCAAACCTGCCAAATCAAATTCATGAACCAGAAAATCCAGGTTGGCTATCAAGAGTGCAATCAACTCTTCATTGCGAATACTGCCTGTCGATATTAATAACAATTTACGAGGACGGTTGTTAAGGTGGTAAGAATCGACAAATCCGCATCTTTGGAAATAATCACGCGGTCAGATGCTATTGCGATTTCATTGATCTTGTCATCTGAAGTGCGGTTGCCGTCCGGCAGTTCAAGAGTGTGTATAGCGTCGTGTCAGGCTCTAATGAGTGCTGTCGCGTGCCGCCGCGGCAACTGAGCATCAACGAGAAACCTCATACTGCATGCGTTCCAAACGCTTCACCTGACTCAGTTTTGCCGCGTAGGCGAGCACGGAAAGAATATCTTCGCGCTCGAGATCCTCATAATCGTCGCGTATCTCCGGTATTGTCATTCCGGATGCAAGTAATTCAAGAATCGTCTCGACCGGATATCTGAGACCCCGAACGGTCGGCTGCCCATGGCATATTGACGGATTGATCGTAATGCGCCCCATTGTATTCTCCATAATGACGATATTATACTCGGCTTTCGGGTGGGCGCGGGCCGCAAAATGAGCGGTCAGGTCATCGAGGTCTTTAATGTTGATGACGTCTTAGAGGGAAGGCGAAGCTGCACCGACTGCAGCATTGGCCCGGCTGGCTGTGGAATGGCCGCTGGCATCTGGGAGAGCGCCAAATTTCCCGAAGGACGCCAACTTCGTTAAGGACGCCAGCGTTTTGCGAATGCACTGTTGGCGTTCTTCGCTGGTCACACGTAGCACAATGCAACGGTCAAGATATTGACCCCTCTGAAGTCTCTGAGATCTGTTATGGCGAAGCGATGTACCGTGAGGCCTTGCGTCCAACGATCGCACTGTGGGCGTTACAGCATTAAGGACGCCAAGTAACGTTAAGGACGCCAACGCGTTGTGTGATGAGAATTGGCGGAATTAGCGGCCCAATTTGAGCTCAACCAAGCACAAAAATAGAGTTCTACTGCTATCTCCGCCAAGTAGGTGTGTGATTAGTCCTGGCGGAGTTAGCGCAAGGGTAGCACATAAAACTCGACGGATATCGCACGCCGCGCATACAGAACACGGAAGCGCTCCCACCCCACGTCATTTCGAAGTGAGCCTTAAGCGATCGAGAAATTCCCCACATTTTGCCCATCAAGATGCATGTGAGTCCG
>CAIXIX010000526.1 GCA_903919615.1 uncultured Chthonomonas sp. | reverse complement strand
CTCGAACAATGGATCGCCGACGAACTAGAAAAAAGCGGACGGTCGCACACAGAGGACCCAATCATTGTGCAGCCGATTACGCTTGGAAACAGATGGATCAGATAACATAAATATTGGCGCGCAGTTAGTGGCGTAAACACCAATATACCACGCGCCACATATTCCTCAAACCAACTAATACAATTGTAATCTAGAAGCTTCCTCTGAACAGGGAGATACTCGCCTCTTTTCTTTCAAGGCTGCGAAGAGTAGACCTGTCGTAACCGTAATTTTGGGCATCGCGATTTCGCGCCATGTCTGCGCGAGTTAGCACCTGCGTAGGCTCTGGCGGCAGTGCCGAAGCATGAAGATGTGCGACTATCACATGAACCTGGGATCGTCCATCCTCATTTGAGTTCATACTGCCAAGCACAGCCGTGTCAGAACCTTGATGTTCGACCTTTGATGGATTGGCTGCCACATCTTTTTCAGATGCGCCAGACACTGTAATTTCTGGACCATCACTGTCAGCCGCTGGCATCGGTACCGACGCAGTGGGACGCTCATTTTGGGCGTCCATATCGGGCCGGTAAACCGCATCAGATACAACGGCATTTCCGGGCTCGTCTACACTTCGCACCGGCACAACCTCATGATGAGGCTTCGAATTAACCTGACTTACAGCGCGAACTGTGTCACTGCTACGGCGATTTCCTGGCTGCAACGCAATACGAATTCCTTCAGGAATACGACTTCGAACCACCGGGCCGCCCTCGGCCAGTTGCGGAAGCCGGTTACCCTCGGAGGAGTTTACGTTAGCGCGCGAGTCAGTTTCGGCGGCAGTAAACGGCGGATGTACTGCAATTGCCGATGTTCCGTGCGTGTTGTCGCCACTCTTAACATGCGGAAATCGACTAGAATGAATCACCACAGCGGCAATCACACATGCGCCAACCAGTCCGAAGTTTCTCAGGTTGAATGACGGAGCAAATGCTTCGCGGATAGAGACAACAGCAGACGCTGCTCGAGACCACATCGTCCTGCGACGGCACGTCGAATCGAGAATTGCTGACCGCAGCATTGCTGGGGGCTCAATCTCGTCCATCACGCTGAGTACGGTGGAGGCTGATTGAATGAAGTTTAGACGTGACCTGTAAGTCGCATTCGACGTGAGGAGAGCCTCAACAATCTTCTTCTCCTCATCCGAAGCTTCGCCGTCGGCGTATAGACTCAGTAGGTCCCATATCTGATCATCTGATGATTCAACAGCGCCAAATTGTGAATTTTCGATGGGCATCATTGCGCCCTCTCCGCTTCCATATCGCAACCGCTGGCTGCGAGATCCTGCTAGTAATAGAAGGTCTATCTTCGGTATTAGACATGTCAACATCTTCATGGTTACAACATTTTGTTGGACACGTCCAATCAGCGCCTCAATATCGATAAACTGAATTTGCGTGGAGGGAAAGATCAACTGACCGGCGAAATTGGCCGCATCACACATCTCTCGTATCTATAGGGAACGCAAATGCTAAAAACACCACTAATCCATCCCGACATACTGCGAGCTATTGGCTCAGCAGGCCATGGTGCGCAAATACTGATTGCTGACGGAAACTATCCAGCGGCGACAACAGCGGGACCAAACGCGGAGTTAGTGTATCTGAACCTATGTCCTGGCACCGTTACTGTAACCGAAGTGCTTAAAGCAATTGTGGCATCGACGCCGATTGAGTCAGCACATGTAATGGAGACTGCAGATGGCTCAGAACCGCCCGTATTCAACGAATTCCGGGCACTACTCCCATTGGGGATTGATATCGAGCCTGTTGAACGATTTGCATTCTACGACGCAGCAGGCGCTCCTCAGGTGTGCCTTGTTGTAGCCACAGGCGAACAGCGCATCTACGCAAATATCCTGCTTACAATCGGCGTGGTTCCACCACCTCAGTAACCGGGTATTGTGTGAATGGCAGAAAATGCCGTAAAAACCATGACACCGCTGGTGCAACGGTTACGTATACCTTATATACTGGTCGCGAGATCGCGTAGCCGGCAAATCTACTTCACCCACATGTTTATGTAACATGGCCTGTGGTTGTACATGAGTGTTCTACACCCGGCAGGAGAAGCGCTATCGATGTTCACACTGCTTTCAATGTTTGCACCTGGAATTATCGGAAGCTCGATGCTGTGGTATTCGGGCCGATGCAAGGGTAAGAATGGGAGAGCCTTCGTCCGTTACGCAGGCTGGGGTTTCTTGTTGCTCTACGTGCGGCTATTCTATTTCTTGATCCCCCTTCCTCTCGGCCTGAATTACCTTGCTGCACTTGCGCCGTCAGCAATCTGTTTTGTACTCGCAGCAAATGCGCTTATTAGAGAGATGCGAGCGCAAAAAAACGGCGAGTTTACAGAAGCTGTTTAGTCTAAGGTAATAACGTCGTATTTGTATGTGGGTTGAACGCTTCAAAGTGGGGCGTCTGGCAGGAATCTGCCGGACGTCCCTCGAATTTTTTGAGGTAGCGGATTATTCACGATCGGTCTTGTCGCTGCTCGTCCTGGTCGCGCATTCCTGTAATCATTAATAATCCAGATTCCAAATGTAGTTTGTAGGGAGCAAGTTGAATGGCGCAGTACTCCGCAGTTGATCCCCGCGTATTTCGCACCTACGATATCAGAGCCCTTGTGCCAGATCTGGTTGATGAATCGAGCATCTACTTCGGTGAGGTCGGCACTCCGGACTGCTTTCAAGCGTCGTTGTTGGCTGCAGGTGTAAGAACTATCGGGCGCGCACTCGCGGCTTTTGTTGAGGAAGACACCATTGTTATCGGCTATGACGCACGCATCTCGAGCCCTGAATGGGCTTCAGCGCTCGGCGACGGAATTAGCAGTTTGGGCAAGAATGTAATCGATATTGGTCTCGCAAGCACCGATATGATCTACTATGCCTCCGGCTCTATGAATTTGCCAGCAGTCATGATCACAGCATCACACTGCACAAAAGAGCTGAACGGCATGAAGATCGTTCGCTCAGGCGCCAGAGTCGTTGGCAAAGGTTCTGGGATGGACGAGCTTCGAGATCTTGCTGTTGAGAACAACTTTATTCCTGCAGAAGTTCCAGGCAAGGTTGTAGCGCAGGATCTTTGGGGACTTTACATACCTCACCTTATGCAGTTTGCAGATCCGGAGAGCGTACACCCGTTCCGCATAATTGCCGATGCCGGTAACGGCGTCGGTGGTGCAGTTGCGCACAGACTGTTAGAAAAACTGCCGCAGCTTAACGTTACCGAACTATTCTTTGAGCCTGACGGCACGTTCCCTAACCATGAAGCCAATCCGTTTGAGAGGGAGAATATCGAGCTGCTCATCGAACGTGTTACTGAGGACAAGGCGGACTTTGGAGTTGCGTGGGACGGCGACGCAGATCGAGTCTTCTTTGTCGATGAGATGGGCGAACCGGTTCCTGGCGACTTCATTACGACGCTTGTAGCGAGATACTTTCTCAAACGAAATCCTGGCGCTGCGATAGTTTATGATCTGCGTGCTTCGCGCGCCGTAGCGGAATGGGTAAACCGTCTCGGAGGTCTCGCAGTTGCTGAGCGCGTTGGTCACTCCTATATTAAACAAACGATGCGAGCTCAAAATGCCGTATTCGGAGGAGAAGTTTCCGGTCACTACTATTTTAGGGATCACTACTATGCAGACAACGGGTTCATTCCGTTGCTTGCAGTACTTCAGATGCTTTCCGAACAGAAAATAAAACTAAGCGAACTTGTTGCCAGCCTCGGCAAATACTACGTATCCGGTGAGATTAACTCCACGGTGAAGGATACCGGCGCAGTCATTGAACGAATAATGCAAAAGTACAGCGATGCGGTAATAGACCGTAAAGACGGCGTCTCTGTCGATTACGCAGAGTGGCATTTCAACGTGAGGCCATCTGCAAACGATCCACTAATAAGATTAAACCTCGAAGCCGGATCCCAGCAGGAAATGGAAAACAAGCGAGATGAGGTGCTCGCTCTTATTCGCGAATGATCGTTCCATTGGTAGTTGCGCCGCATAAAGAGGTACAAAATCAGGGCGCCCGGCTATATTCGCAGGGCGCCCTGTTCGTATGTAACTGCAGTTTGCGTTACAGAAAACTAGCCGGGGCCGTTGCCGCCGCCATTGCCTCTTCGACCGCCGCCGCCAGGGCCGCCGAAGCCGCGCTGTGGATGCTCAGCGATGTACTTGTCCAGTGTTGCCTTCTGGGATGCTGTCAACACTGCTGTAGCTGCATCGTGATTTGCTTTGGCCAGTTCCTGAAAAGCCTGGAATCCGCCGCCACCGCCACCGCCGCCATTTGCCTGAGCTGCCTGGAAAGCTTCCTGCATCTTCTTCTGTGCCGTCTCAGAAATCGCTGCGATCTTCGTCTTCTGATCCGCAGTTAGCTTCAGATCAGGTAACACTTCCAGCGGAATGCCGACGACGCGATAACCGGCAACTGTCTTGAGGAATGCTGGCGCCTTCGCAGCCTGATCTGGGGTAAGAACACCCTCAATCGACTTGTTAGTTTCCTCGTTCAGAGCCTGCATCTTCTCCCGGAAATCGGGATCTGGGGGCGAGCCCTGCGGAGGTCGAAGGGCTGTTAGATCTTTGCGATACTGATCCTGGATCGCCTGGATCTTAGCCTTCTGCACCGCATTCAGCTTTAGGCCATCGGCCAAAACCACTGCAGGCGTGTTGGAGAGGCTGGGCTGGAATCCACGTCCGCCCTGTCTTCGGCCACCGCCACCGCCCTGACCACCGCCGCCACCCTGGGCGAACGCAGAAACCCCTACGGTCAGTGTAGCCAGGATGGCAACTGCCGCGCAGAGTTTCCCAATGTTGACTTTGATCGACATCGTTTGTCTCCTTCGATAGTACATGTATTGCCTTAAGGATCGGACGCTTTTTGCGCCCAGTATTAACTTGCACGAAACGCATCGCTGCGCCCATGCCAGTTGCGGCTAATATCATGCCTAGCATACCAGAGGACTATGAACCAAGTATGAAAAAATCACTGCCGCCAGGTTCACCCATTTAATCGTCGCGCGTATTTCCGTAAACGGTATTCCCACCCTTGATTGTTTGCCACCGTCGAAAATAGTAAAATCCGATTCCTGCAATGACGACGAGTGCGATAGCACCAAGTGTTAAGCGTTGGGCAGCAAGCGCTGGTTCCGGCAAAGGCGTTGGTTTAGAATCTTCGTCAGCTCGAGCAAGTAATGGCGTCACCAGACCTAGGACTGCGGCAAGCAGCACATAGGGCAAATGAGATCCACTAGTTGACATACGCGTTCCATTACGCACGTTTATTACCTCCTGTAGATTGATTCTTGGGGGAAATGGAGTATATCAGGCATCGTCTAATCCAGATCCCATGTGTGAAGGGATACGTGCGCGCCGTCTCCGTTCGGGGGGAAGTAGACGCTCCAACGTGTCATCGACCGTAATAATACCAACGAGCTTCTCATCATCGCTAACGACGGGTACAGCAAGCAGATTGTACCTGCCAATAACCTGAGCTACCTGATCGGCGTGGTCCTCTACATAGACATGTTTTACGTTCCTGACCATGATATCGATCACTCTTGTAGACGGCGGAGAAATCACGAGATCCCGCAAGCTCAAAACTCCAACAAGCCTCTCTTCTGCATCGATTACATACACGTAGTAGATCGTTTCAGCTTTTGGCGCGAGCTCACGAAGCCGGTCTATTGTCTGATCACAGGATAGGTCTGCCGGGATTGCGACGAGCTCGGTTGTCATCAAACCACCTGCGGTGTCATGATGGTAAGCTAGGAGCTCCTTAACGTCCTCTGCGTCTTCAGGCTCCATCTGCTCCAGAAGCTGTTCAGACATCGCGTCTGGCATAGCCTCCAGTACGTCGGCAGCCTCATCGGGCTCCATTTCCTCAAGAATATCGGCCTGAGTTTCTGGTTCGAGATGCCGCATGATAGCTATCTGGACGGCGGTTTCAGCCTCAGCCATAACATCCGCGGCGCTCTCCATGTCGAGCCCTTCAATAACTTCAGCACCTTCTTGTGGGCTCAGCTGTTCCACGATGTCGGCAATGTCTGCTGGATGTAGCCTGGCGAGCTTGTCGTGAGAAACTTTCAGGCGAACGCTGCCGCCCGCTGTGGCAGGATCGAGAGTCTGAACATCGTCCCATGCGATAAGATTGGACCGCAACGGCCTGTTTACGAGGCGAGCTGCAGCCTCAATAGGCTTGCTAATTTTGCCCAGCCGCCTCAGGAAGGCGCGGCAACTCGCATCAACCCCCACAACACAGTAGTGTTCGCCGCTTTGAGCGAGGCGGACATCATTGACGCGCACAACTCGCCTGTCCTGAACATCGACGATCTGTCGATCCAGAACATCTCGATTAAGCCGGAGATCTGCATCACCCGGAACGTAAGGATGCACCTGACTCAAAGGTCGCATCAACTTCACATCGCCACGAATCTGCCCGGTTCCAGTCTCTCCCTCGGGATCCTGATCAAAAGTGATGTCTTCATACGGGATGAATATTTCACCGGCATCAGCACGCACGATGACAGCCCTCACCGAGGGCAGTCTGCTGCTCATTGATGCGATCGCATCCGTGATCCGGCCAACAAGTGAACCATCCGGAGCAATCACTCGCTTATCGGTTAACTGGGTGAGGTACTTCATTTCGGTATTATACCGGGATGATTAATCATCGTCAATTTATAGTGTACTGTCGCGCTATTCATGACCTCCAGGATTGAAACCGTTGGTTTGCAGTGAATTCCAGACTATCCCATACCGTGTGGCTGGTTAAATCCCAAAACGAAGGGTTCTGTTAGTCCAAGAAAAATGGCCGGACGCTATGCATCCGGCCAAATGGTAAGGTACAAAACCTTCCAAAACGAAATATGGGTGATCGTCGCTCGGAGAGTGAGCTACGAGAATAGTATGAACTCGCACTGTTATCGAACGATTAAACACGTGTTAACTTTAAATTAATAGTTGAAGAAGCGTACGCTCCATCCCCTACCGTTCCAGTTCCAGCTCCAGCTCTTTCTTCAACAATCGCTTGACCACTTTGCCAGTGCCACCACGCGGCAACGTGTCCCGAAACAATACCTTGCGAGGAACTTTGTAATTTGCCAATCTCTCCCTGCAATGAGCGGTGATCTCACGTTCAGTTACGACGGCGCCCGGACGTTTGATGATTACCGCGACCACCTCTTCACCTCGTAGAGCTTCTGGTAAGCCAATAACTGCGCAATCCTGAACACCGGGATGCGAGAACAACACCTCTTCGATCTCGCGCGGATAGACATTCAGTCCTGCAGTTATCACCATATCCTTCTTGCGATCAAGAATGAAGACATAACCATCGCTATCGATTTTTCCAAGATCACCCGTGTGATACCAGCCACTTGTCATCACCTCAGCGGTTGCCTCAGGCTGGTTCAAGTATCCTAACATCACATTGTCACCTCGAACTACGATCTCGCCTATCTCGTCGACCATCAGCGGATTGTCGTGATCATCGAAGATCGCAACATCCACACCAGGTAACGGAAGACCGACACTGCCTGGCTTCCTTTCGCCGTGCAGAGGGTTAATGGACGTCGCTGGGCTACACTCTGTTGGACCGTCTCCTTCTAACACAGGAACCCCGAATCGCGCCTCTACCGCAGCCATGGTTGTTACTGGCAACGGGGCGCCACCGGAGATCGTCAGCCGCAAAGTACTTAGGTCATACTCGCGCTCAGGCGTATGCTGAAGCAATCCGTGATAGAGAGCAGGCACACCGGCGAAGATGGTTACCCCGTTCTTCTCAATTGTTTCAAGGATTCTAGCCGGAACAAAATTCTCCACCAGTACTGCCTGGCATCCAACAAACATGGGTATGTTCATGCAGACAGTTCCCGAAAACGAGTGAAACAGAGGCAGCACAGTGAGGAAGACATCAGAAGTTCGAATTTCCAGAGCCTCACGTGCCTGACTAACATTCGAACTTAAATTCTTATGCGAGAGCATCGCCCCCTTTGGATGCCCTGTTGTACCTGAAGTGTAGATAATCACCGCACAGGCATTCACGTCCACGGGCGGCGCCTCTAAGATTTCGGGATTCTGCGCAATTGCAGTTCCACCAATCGTTAAGAAATCTGCAAATAAAATCACACCATCGCTATTAGCGTCGACAGCGGCAATCTCAGCCTCGGTGCCAACGCATATTACGTGTTCAAGGTGAGGCAACTGCGCCTTTGCGGCATGCACATTTTGAAGCAACTGAGGGATAGTTATCACTAGTCGAATGCTTGCATCTGCCCAAATATACGCGAGTTCGGCCGGTTTTAGCAATGGGTTTGCCGGCACTACGACTGTGTCCACAAGCGTTGCTGCATAGTAACCGATAAAAAACGGTGGGCAATTGGGCAATAACAAAGCTATCCGCTCGCCCGGGCCAATACCAAGCGCGCGAAGGGCCGCTGCTGCCCCTCGAATTGTTGCGGCAAGCTGCGAAAAGCTATACTTTTGATCTCGAAAAACCACTGCAATCTGATCAGGTACTTCATTCGCCTTTGCAAGTACCAGCTCTCCCAGTCGCATCAAGTTGCCTCCTTCATGGCAAGGTCAACCGCAGCGGTAAGCTGCTGCTGAACCAGTAAACTTCCGGATTTTTCTGATTCCGTTTCTGTGCTTTCGCCAGCTGCATAAAGGTCCCGCTGCAGCTCACGGTAGCTCTCTGAT
>CAIXIX010000525.1 GCA_903919615.1 uncultured Chthonomonas sp. | reverse complement strand
GGACCCGGCATCTGTGGAATTGAAATCCTTGATGGTTCTGGCAAACGCAATATGGCGATTAACTGCGGTGGCATTCCGGTGGGCGAGTTCCTTGGGGAATCTCAAGAGCTGCCAAACAAGAGCTTCTCGTTCGATAGACCTGGCCCGATGGTCTTCGATCGCAGAGGAGACTTGTGGATTATTCAGCGAGGCAACGATCTGCCCATAGGGATTGGCCTTACTGCAAAATATCCGGCTTCTGTAAAGTGCTGCCGAACAGATGGATCATTTACCGGACGTGAGATCAAGGACGTTATCAACCCTCGAGCTCTCGCCTACGACTCGCGCAGCGACACCCTGCTTGTTGGAGAGAATGGATCCAACCTTAATGTTAGGATCTATTCGGCGTTAGACACCACCCCAAAGTTAAATAGAGAGCTTGGAGTACGAGGTGGCATCTTCGCCGGAGCGCATCCTGGGGCTGTGATCGACCCTGCAGCAGGAGGCGAAGCAAGATTCGCTGGTATCTCCGGCCTTGGGCTCGATGCTGGGGGCAATGTCTACGTGGGCGGCGGATTTCAAGGCACGGATCTTCGCAGCTTCAGCCCGACAGGCAAGCTGCTATGGCGACTTAACAGCCTCATGTTTTGCAATACATACGATGCTGATCCGGAATCCGATGGTACAGAACTTTATGGAACCTATAACCATGTCCACATGGACTATTCTAAGACAGCTCCGGGAACCGAGCAGACGTACACCGGTTACATGTGGGATCTGCGTCGGTTAGGCGATCCAGACCGAGCTAGTAATTCACAGGCTATTGTACGCAGAGTGGGCCCGCGAAAGCAGCCAGTGATGTTCACGACCGGTCAAGGCGATGTTTCCGATATAAAGCTATTCCGTATCTCAGGCGAGCTTGCGATACCCGCCGGAGGCATCTGTCAATCTGGAGCTGCAATCTGGATAGATCGCAATGGCGACGGCATTATGCAGCCGAACGAGATTGAAAAGATGGCGTCGCCCCTTAATCCGACCGGTCTTACCGTTGATTCCCATGGGGATATGTGGGCCGTCGTGACGGCTACCGATGGCTCTTACCTGCGTCACTTCAAGCTTCACTCTGTCAATACGAGTGGCGTTCCTGTTTACGGCGGTACGATTGGCCAGGATTACGAAGATGTGCGGCTGCCTGAAGAGGGCGCGAAAACCAATGGATGGGGAATGGCGAGCAGGATCGATTATGATCGCGATCGAGACATTCTGATTGCCTTCTTCCCTCGCGTGCCGAGGACAGGCGAGAACGATCACTCCACGCCAGAATACCTGATGGCACGCTACGACAACTGGAGTAAGGGCAATCGGAATTCCAGATGGAAAGTGCGGATGTTACGGCCAGAGTCGGATCCAGATTGGTTCATGTACGAAGTAAATCTGTTTCCCTACAGCGGGTATATGGGGATGCAGCTTGTGGGCGACTATATCTTCTTCGCCTATCTATTCGGCGAAGTCCACGTTTTCGATCTCAAAAGCGGCAAGATTGTCGAAGTCTTCTCAGCAGGCCCTGAGATTAACGGTCAAACGGCGTGGGAAGACGCTTCGATGGGGCTGCGCGCCTTCAAGACCAAGAGCGGCGAATATATCGTGCTGACCGAAAATAGTGGCTGGGGCGGCAAGGATAATATGTACCGATGGCGCCCTAAATAGGTTGCTGTTTACGGAAACTGTCTGAGCAGCTCTTCTGCTTTTGACTTGATCTCTCCGGCGTCTTTCATGGTCAGGATCTTCATTAATTCGGATCGGCCCTCTTGTCTCTTGTCGTTGTTAACTAGCGCGGCCCCAAGTTCAAGTCGCATCTGTGGATTGGTGGGCGCCAGGTCGCACGCGGCTCGAAACTGCCTTATTGCCTTAACCATATCATTATTTCCACGATACGCGTAAGCCAGGCAGCGACGAGCTTCTGCCACGTTCGGCGAAATCTGGACGGCGGTTGTTGCTTGCTCCAATGCAAGGTCAGGCTTGTTCAATGCCAGATAGACAAAACTCAGCTGGATGTATGGCGACTGGTTCTCGGGCCCGAGTTCCTGAGCGCGCTTCAATGCTACGAGTGCAGACTCATACTGTTTTCTTTGAATATACATCCATCCGAGCTGGTAATAGGGGCGCCACTGGCTTGGGAAGTCTTTGATGACCTCCCGGATTATGAGTTCGCCCTCATCCACATTTCCAGTTGACGCCAACACGGCCGCGAGGCGACGTCTGGCTTCGTACCCGCGTGTCAAACGCACGCTGACCCTGTAGTACGGAATCGCCTGTTCAGGCTTGTTCTGCGCTGAATACACGTTGCCCAGTTGGAAATTGGCGACATCGGAGTTCGGGTTAAGCTTGAGGGCCATCTGCAACTCGGGAATGGCTTCATCGTAACGACCCTGTTCGGTCAGATAAAAGCCATGAGTTGCATGCGTTGCAGCATCTTGCGGAT
>CAIXIX010000524.1 GCA_903919615.1 uncultured Chthonomonas sp. | reverse complement strand
GCACCAAGTACCAGATAGTGTTTCCACCATGCGCGGAAACCCAGTCTGATTTGAGCGACGCGTGCATAACACAGAAGTGATATTCCGGCAATCACCACGCGCGCCTCCACCATCAGTATCGGTCCAAATACGGGTGCTGCAAGCCTTATGAATATGAACGACCCGCCCCAGAGCGCAGCCAGAATAAAGAGAACTTTCTTGTCAGCTGAACTCATTCAACCTGAAATCCATTGCCATCATTCCTTTAACCGAAATCGAGCTCTTTGCCGCGCTGTTCCAGGTGCAGCAGGGCAGCTTTGCGATTTAGTCCACCGCCATACCCCACCAGTTTACCGTTTGCGCCAATCACTCTGTGGCACGGAACAACAATTGAGATAGGATTTTTCCCATTTGCCAGGCCAACCGCACGAACTGCCTTCGGATTGTCTAAACGCTCTGCGAGCTGCCCGTATGAAATGGTTTCGCCATACGGAATGTTCAGGAGCGCACGCCAAACAGAAAGCTGAAAGGGAGTGCCTGCCGGTTTGAGTGGCAGATCAAATGCCGAAAGCGCTCCTGAAAAGTACTGCGAAAGCTGTTCGGATGCGGTGTTGATGACCGAACAGTCTGCATCCAGGATCCAGTCTGGTTCAACAATTGGGCCGTTTTTGTGATCCGCCATGTAGATTCCCGTTATGCTCTCACCATCTGATGTAATCGTTATCGGACCGAATGGCAACTCACCAGCCTCCAGATCGGTCTTGATTATTCTGTATAGAGTGCTCATGACTTTCTGTTTACCTCCAGCCTTTCAAGGCTGCGCCATAGATGCATGGCGGCATAAGCGCGCCACGGACGCCACGATTCGGCAATATCTTCGGCTTTAGCAGGATCAGTAACACCTAGCGCTTTCATAATTCCCAGGTCAGATGCCGGAAACGCATCTGGCCACGAAAGCGCTCGCATACAGACGTAGTGAGCGGTCCACTCACCGATTCCCCTGATTTTCATTAGCTGTGAAGCCGTAACTTCTGGTGTGGCGCCGGGCATCAGGTCAATTACGCCATTGGCGCATGCGCGTGCCGACTCCACAAGTGTCCTTGCTCTCCTCTCGATTATGCCAAGCTCCATCACGTCGCTAACATCGGCCTCAGCCAGCGTTATAGCTGATGGAAACAAACAAATTAATCCAGATGGACCCTCTGGAAGGATCCTTGAACCGAACTTGAACGCTAGCCTGCCGAGAATAGTTCTGGCAGCGGCAACAGAGATCTGTTGACCGCATATGGCTCTCACGACAATCTCAAATCCATCGATGCATCCGGGCAGGCGCATCCCGGGCACTGGCGCGGCAAGATCGCGCAGGTGTTCCGATATTTGAATCGGCTGACAGTTGAGGTCGAACATGCGTCGTATGCGACACAGTAGGGGCAATAGCGCTGGAGCGAGCGATTGAGATATATCTATTTGAAGACAGTTGCGATCTTCACGAAGTCGAACCTCAAACGAGCCCGTTACGCCATGTAGTGCAACGCTCCTGGCATAGACACCGCCATCTTCGAACTTTACAATCTCGACCCCTGGTACTGCGCGGCGCTCCAGAAAATGAAGCATGCCGTGCCATTCGTAGGGCGGGCGATAACTCAGATGGCTTCGTATCATCGTTGAGCTAAGAAACGCCGGCCTGCGGCG
>CAIXIX010000523.1 GCA_903919615.1 uncultured Chthonomonas sp. | reverse complement strand
GAAGAACTCCAGTCAACCAACGAAGAATTGGAAACGTCAAAAGAAGAGCTTCAATCGCTGAATGAAGAAACGATCACGGTGAACAGCGAACTGAATAACAAAATCGAACAATTGAGCATCATCCACAATGACTTGAAGAATTTGTTTGATAACGTGAATACCGGCACTTTGTTTCTCGACTACCACTTGATTATCCGACGTTTCACTCGTGAGGCGGTTAAGGCTTACCGCCTGATCGAGAACGATGTCGGGTGCCCACTGGGTGATATCACGTCAAACTTGCAAGGTGAGAATCTTCTTGCAGAATTGCATACTGTGCTGGAAACGTTGATTCCGCACGAGCGTGAAGTGCAATCTAACGATGGCACTTGGTACTTGGCTCGGATGAAGCCATACCGCACCTTGGACAACGTTATTGACGGCGTGGTGTTGACCTTTACCGACATCACAGAAAACCGTGAAGCATCGCAGATCAAACTGGCTGCGGTTCAATTAGCAAGAGAGCTTGCCGAAGGTATCGTCAATACGATAAGTGAACCACTCATCGTCCTCGACAATGCTTTACAAGTGGTATCGGCCAGCCGTGCTTTTTACCAACACTTTCAGGTCTTGCCAGAACAAACCGTGGGACAAAAGATATACGATCTTGGAAATGGACAGTGGAACATCCCAGCCTTGCGCGAACTACTCGAAGATATTTTACCGCAGCAACAAATTATTGAAGGCTTTGTGGTGGAGCACGACTTTCCTAATCTGGGCAAGCGTCGCATGGTGCTCAATGCACGCCGTATTGTGACCGCGTTAGGCAAAACCGAGTTGATTTTACTGGCGATGGTGGCGGTTGAGGCTAAGGAATTGCCATGAAAACTAAGGATATATACAAGCCGCACGATCCTCAACTGCGCGAGGCAGCTGAGGAACAGTTAGCAAACACGCCGCTACTTGAAATCTCTGCTCGCCCCGCAGAAGAATTGCTGCATGAGTTGCGCGTGCATCAAATTGAGCTGGAGATGCAGAACGAAGCCTTGCGCCAAGCGCAACTTGCATTGGCAGATTCGCGTGACCGCTATGTTGATTTGTATGAGTTCGCGCCGGTCGGCTACCTCACGCTTACCTCAGATGGCATGATTTCCGAGATCAATCTAACTGCGGTAACGCTGCTTGGACGAGAACGCAACAAGCTGTTGAACAAAAGTTTGCGCACGTTAGTCTCTGCCGGAGATCAGAATAGATGGGTGCAGCATTTCATGATCGTAAAGAATCATGATGAGCAAAATTTGGTGGAACTGGCGATGCAGCGTGGCACCGATTCAGTGTTTCATGCGCAGCTCGATTGTGTGAAGAGCAAATCACAAGTGCGAATTATTTTGACTGATATTACTGAGCGCAAGCTGGCAGAAGAAGAATTACGCATTGCAGCTGTTGCCTTCTCATCTCAGAACGGGATGCTGATCACCGACCCTGATGGTGTGATACAGAGGGTCAATTCGGCTTTTACACAGTTAACCGGCTACACCGCCTCCGAGGCAATTGGAAAAACGCCTGCCATGCTTCACTCGGGTCGCCAAGGCCCGTTGTTCTATCAGCAAATGTGGGCCGAATTGAAGGAAAAAGGCTACTGGCAGGGCGAGATATGGAACAAGCGAAAATGCGGCGAGATTTACCCTGAAATATTAACCATCTCCGCAATCAACTCGCCGGGACAAGTTATCACCCATTTTGTTGGTAACTTTACCGACATCACCGAAAGCAAACAAGCAGAGGCAGAAATTCATCGTTTGGCCTACTACGATCCATTGACTAACTTGCCTAATCGTCGTTTGTTGCAAGACCGATTGGCTCAGGCCATTGTCGCCACGGCCCGTAGTGAAATGTTTGGCGCACTATTTTTCATCGACCTCGACCATTTCAAGGCGCTCAATGACTCACGAGGCCATGATGTAGGTGATCTACTGCTGGTCGATGTGGCGGTTCGCTTGAGAGAGTGTGTGCGCGAAAAAGACACGGTGGCACGCCAAGGAGGAGACGAGTTCGTGGTGTTGATAGTGGACTTGAGCCTGTCCGCTAATGAGGCAGCCATCTTAGCCGCTCAACTTGGGGATAAACTGCGTGAAGCATTGGCTGCCCCCTTTAACCTGAAGGGCTATGAATATCATTGCAAGAACAGTATTGGAGTTGGTCTGTTTCATGCGCAGGACTCAGTAGAGGAATTGTTCAAGCAAGCTGATCTTGCACTGTATCAAGCCAAGAATTCTGGACGCGATAAGCTGCGCTTTTTCGAGCCCGCTATGCAGGATGCGATGGATCAGAGAAGCATGCTGGAAGCTGCGCTGCACAAGGTGGTGATGCTTAATCAATTAAGGCTGTACTACCAGCCGCAGATTGATATTAATCATCGCGTGGTCGGCGTTGAAGCACTAGTTCGCTGGCAACATCCTCAACGCGGATTAGTGCCGCCGGATGATTTCATACCGCTGGCAGAAGATACGGGTTTGATTCTGCCTATCGGACGATG
>CAIXIX010000522.1 GCA_903919615.1 uncultured Chthonomonas sp. | reverse complement strand
GAACAGCTAACCCACGATATTCAAAATGTACACGTGAATTCGTTTCTGATCGATACCATGCTTGTCACCAATGCCAAATTCGAAGCGTTCCTCAATGCATCACACTACAAACCATCGGATACAGCAAACTTCTTGAAGCATTGGAATGGAACCTCATGCCCTGAAGCTTTGAGGAACCATCCCGTCGTATACATCGACCTGAACGATGCAAGGGCGTATGCAAGATGGGCTGGCAAGCGGTTACCCACAGAAGCGGAATGGCAGCTTGCCGGGCAGGGCACAGACGGCAGGATATGGCCCTGGGGCAGCTATTTTAGCACCTCTAGGTGCAATGGTTCGGGGAAAACAACGACACCCGTCGATGCCTTCCCCGGTGGTCGCAGTCCGTCGGGCTGTTACGATATGACCGGAAATGTATGGCAATGGACCGAAAGTGAGTGGACCGACGGGCATAGCGCTTTCGCGATGTTGCGTGGAGGCAGCTTCTACAACGCCGCGGGCAGCATCTGGTATTTCAGTGGCGGCGCAAAGCCTCTGGACTACCACGCAAAGTTTATCTTGCTGAGTCCACGAATGGACCGGTGCGCGACGATTGGTTTTCGGTGCGTAACGGATTGCCCATAGTGCAAAGTTCAAGCAACTTTCGATCAACAAAACATGGCATAAACGGTTGTGCTCTCAACTTTCCTGGCGGCGAAGGCGTACTCACATTATCAGGCAACTAGCAGAGCATACGTGCGATGCTTGAATCTGACCGCATCTCGCTGCATATCAATGACGGGTATGCCGGCACAAACGTTGGGTGGTGAGGGTGGCTGAGCAGTTACAATCGAGGCAAACTTGTTAAGAATAGCGAAAATGTTGAGACCATTGCAATACTCCAGTTGTGCCGGTTCAAAAACTAACTTGATTCAAAGGGAAATGCTTATGCATATATTTAATTCACTTCGCCTCACACGTCGACACACTGGACGAGTGACAAAACGTTGCATGATGATTTCGATCATCGTGATTTCAACGCTCGCGCTAGCTGCTGCGAGCAGCGCGATGGCGGATCCTCCGGCCCCGGCCGAAACGGTTAGGCAGGACATAGAGTTCGCGAGAAAGACGGTCTACCCGGCCCTGGTGAATATCGCCGTAATTACGCGATTTTACAATCAGGGACGCGCTCAGCGTGCGCCAGCCGGCGGAAGCGGCGTCATCGTCACACCAGATGGGGTTGTCCTGACAAATTTCCATGTCGCGGGAAATACAACACACATTACGTGTACCATGCCTGATGGCGAACCATTTGAAGCCACAGT
This sequence comes from uncultured Chthonomonas sp., assembly GCA_903919615.1. GTDB lineage: Bacteria > Armatimonadota > Chthonomonadetes > Chthonomonadales > Chthonomonadaceae > CAIXIX01. The sequence continues at coordinate 2,689 of CAIXIX010000522.1, read as the reverse complement.
TATTACCCACGACCCGCTCACAGATCTCACCGTACTAAGGCTAAACGTAAAAAAGCGTAAACCAAGCGCACCCCCATTGCCGTTCGCCAAGCTGGGTAATTCGGATAACTTAAACGTAGGCGACTATGTGCTCGCAATGGGAAACCCATTGATGCTCGCATCCTCAATGACATTAGGGATCGTATCCAACACACGCCGAGTATTTACCGACTTTAATGGCACCGAGATGCAGGATGTTGAACTCGACAATGGCGAAAAGACAGGGCTATTTACCCGATGGATCCAGCATGACGCACTCATCCTGCCCGGAAACTCAGGGGGGCCGCTCGTTAATCTGAAGGGTGAAGTTATCGGCATCAACGAGCTCGGCGGAAACGGCGTTGGCTTTGCGATACCATCCAATATTGCGGCCGAGGTGCTGCGACAGGCGCTGGCTGTAGGAACGGTAAAGCGCGGTTGGATTGGCGTATCCGTGCTGCCAGTCAAAAAGATTGGTCAAGAAAAAGGTGCGTTGGTTTCTGCAGTATGGCCGGCCTCTCCGGCCGACAAGAGTGGCCTTAAGCCTGGCGACATTATCACTAACCTGGATGGCAATGAAGTAAACGTTCGCTTCTTCGAAGAGGCTCCCCTCTTCTATCAGGCAGTAGCTGCGTTGCCTGCAGGCAAGACGATTACAATCGGCTACCTTCGCAGCGGCGAGAAGCGGTCTGCAACTGCCACCGTAGCGCCGATGGAAAAAGCGAACGGGGAAGAGGATGAAAGCAAGTCCCTCGGTGTGAGCATTCAGGCGATAACAGGGCCATTTGCTCGAGCTGAAGAGCTGCCAGATCGAGATGGTGTCTATGTAACGGGAGTGCGACAATCGTATCCGTTCAATAACGCACAGCCGCCCATCCAGAATGGCGACGTTGTGCTGGCCGTTGGTGGCGCTAAGACTTCTAGCCTTGACGAATTCCGTAAAGCGGTCGCAGCGCAAAAGAGCGACACGTTTGTTGTCACAATACGGAGAGATGGCGAGCAAATACTATCGGTGGTCCATGTCGAAGGTGACAAGCCAGATCCTGAAAGCAAAGAGCTGCCGAAAGCGTGGCTTGGCGTAAAAACCCAGGTAATGCTTCCACAGGTCGCAGAGGCGATGCACATGCCTGGCACCCGCGGGTTTCGGGTAACTCAAGTTTATGCAGCATCAGCAGCTGCCACAGCTGGCATCAAGTCTGGCGATGTAATAACTGCCGTTAACAAAGATGCTCTTGAATCTTTCAGACAACAGGATGCAGACGACCTGAAATCCATTGTAGAAGATCTGCCGATCGGTGAAAAGCAGCAGATAACTTTGATCCGGGATGGAAAGAAAATTACCGTCGGCATTCTCCTCGAGCAGCAGCCTGATGCCATCGACCATGCAAAGAAGGCGAAGCAGAAAGAGCTAGAATTTGCAGTGCGCGACATCATGGCACTGGATCGAATGGAACACGAATGGAGCAGAGACCAGAAGGGTGTGATCGTCACGGAAGTGACACAAGGAGGCTGGTGCGCTGTAGCCGGGCTTGCGGTTGAGGATGTAATCCTTTCGATCAATAGCACACCAGTAAATGATATCGGTCAGTTTAACAAGGCGATGGAAACGCTGTTCAAGCAGAGACCGGAGATCATCCAGATTTTTGTGAAACGAGGTCCTATAACTCACTTCATTTTTGTTGAGCCAGACTGGTCGCACATCGCAGACGTCAAATAGACAACCTGCTGGAGCAAATTCATTGATTAAAACCACTAAGACGGCGGTTGTACTTCTCACCATGCTTCTGGGTTGTGCAGCAGCTGATGTCAGCGCGCTTGCACAGGTGGACGAACAGGCGCTCCTAAGTAAGATCGCACCATCGATCGTCATCGTAAAACTCGTTATGAAGTCTACGGGTGCGCAAGGCGGCGAGAACGAAGCAAAAGCGGACGTTCCGGGTGTTGTTGTCGACAAGAACGGCCTCATCATGCTCTCAAACATCATGTTCTCCTATTCGAGAATAGGTGCACTCATGGGAAGAGGAGGCGGTGGTCAGGGGCAGAATTTCAAGTCCTTTCCCACCAGCATCAAGACACTATTTGATAAAGACGACAAGGAGTATGCGACGACGTTAGTGGCTACAGATACGCGGCTAGACCTGATGTTTGTACGTGTTGAAGGCGCCCCAAAACTCACCCCGATTGAGTTTAGTCCAACAACAACAGCGCATATTGGGCAAAGGGTGCTTTCAATATTACGATTGCACAAGGGCTTCGACTATGCCGCCTATTTCCAGACCTCGCAGATATGCGGCATCATTTCCAAGCCAAAACGCGCTCTATTCGTTGAAGGTGGATTGGAAGGGCTGGGACTGCCGGTTTTCTCTGAGCGCGGTGAAGCCCTTGGCGTGCTCACCACCCTTGAACCGGGAGTTCGTGAAGAGGCCCTTGTGGAGGGCATGAATTTCCACAATTTGACGTACCAGGTGGTTGGCGGAAAGAGTGGGCTGGTGCCGACGTTCGTACTACCCGCACAAACTGTAGCTGGGCTAATTAGTCAGGCAAAAATGAAAGCTGGCGAAGCTCGAAAACCATGACCTTCCATGACGTTGCTACTGAGGGTTAAGCCACGTGTACCCGTGTGTTTTGCTTGACTACACCTGTGGGCTGTGCTATACTAACGGGCGCAAGG